>CAITEF010000130.1 GCA_903891315.1 uncultured Rhodospirillales bacterium
CCCTGCTGCTGTCCGCGGCCGCTCGGGCGAGCCTCGTGACCTACGATCTCTCTTACAGCACCACCACTGGCAGCACCACCACTGACGACCACGTCACGGGCACGATCACGATCGACACCGCGGAAACCTTCAGCAAAAGAAACGACTACGTCAGCCCGCCGCATTCCGTCTATTTGTTCCCTATTGTTGCCAATCTGACCTATAGCGGTCCGGAGTTCGATGGCATTGGCACGCCCACGATCACTGGGTATGCGCAGGACAGCCAGAGTCAGAACGGCGCAATCTATCTCGACGTCTTTACCAATAACGTCAGCGTTGATCTTGGACTCCTCACCACCGGCGGCTTTACCGATGCGGCGCAGATCGGGGTTGGCACGCCGAGCACGGTGATGGATGTCATCTATGGCGAGACCAATTTCGAAATGGTGGGCTCGATGACGCTGGTCAGCGACATCCCCGAACCCGCCTCGCTCGGGCTGTTCGCCACCGCCGCAGCCCTCCTGCCCAACCTACGCCGCCGCCGCCGCCCGCAAGGCTGAACGGAGCGAAGGCATCGTTCGACCAAGCAGTCAAGGACCGTAGCCCGCATTGCGCTGCGCTTATGCGGGCTACACATCCTCCACCCGCTCCACCCCCACCACCAACTTCAACGCCTGCGCCAATCTCGGCGAGACATTGAACCCCCCCGGCAGCGGGATCTCTACCTCCTGCGTGTCGCCAATCTGCGGCACCAGCACCACCCGCCCGCGACCCTTGCCCTCGCGATCCAGCAGCAGGCGGATATGCTCCACCGCCTCCGTCCGCGCGAGCCAGATCCGAATCCCGGCCCCCGCCCGCACCGCCGCCTGATCCAACGGCTCGCAATCCTGCGCGGTGATGCGCATCGAATCGCCCTCAACCTTGATATCCGCCGTCACCAGCACCGCATTCCCCGCCGCCAGCATCTCGCGCGACCGGCCCAACGTCTCGGAGAAGAACGTCACCTCATAAGACCCGCCACTGTCCGACAGCCGCACCCAGGCCATTCGGCTGCCCGTCCTTGTGATCCGCTCCTTGCTGTTGATCACGCAGCCCGCGAGCTTCACCCGCGCAGCACCCAACTGCGCCCGCTCCTCCAATTTGTTGGACGGCACCGCCCCGATCCGCCGCAACGCAGCGCCATAGGCGTCCAGCGGGTGCGCGGTGAGGTGAAATCCAATCGCGTCGGCCTCATAGCCAAGCCGATCCATCGGGTCCCAATCCGCGACGTTCGGCAGACGCAGCGTCTCGGTCTGGCCGCCGCCGCCGAACAGGCCGGATTGGCCGCTGGTCTTCTCCTCGGCACTCGCCTGCGCACGCCGCAAGATCGTCTCCGCCGCGGTGAACACGCGCGCACGATTGGCATCCAGGCTGTCGAACGCCCCCGCGCGGGCAAGGTTCTCGATCTGCATCTTGTTGAGCTGCTTGGGGTCAACCCGTGCGGCGAGATCAGAAAGATCGGCGAACGCGCGATCCCCCCGCGTCGTCACCAACGCCACCATCGCCGCCTCACCCACCTTCTTCACGGCGGCGAGCGCATAGCGGATACACAATTTGCCCTCCGCGTCACGTTCCAGGGTGAAATCCGCGCCCGAGCGGTTGATGTCCGGCGCCAACACCCTGATCCCCATCCGGCTCGCCTCCTGCCGCAACGCGGCCAGCTTGTCGGTGTTGCTCAACGCCAGCGACATACACCCAGCCAGGAACGCCTCCGGATGGTTCGCCTTCATATAGGCGGTGTGGTAGGCGACCAGCGCATAGGCTGCGGCGTGGGATTTGTTGAAGCCGTAATCGGCGAATTTCGCCATCAGATCAAAAACTTC
>CAITEF010000131.1 GCA_903891315.1 uncultured Rhodospirillales bacterium
CGGTCGAGTACCCAGCCATCCTGGCTGTCGATCTGCTCCTGCAGTTCGGCCTGCTCGGCGAGCAGGTCGTTCATCTGGTCCTCGGTCATCTCTTCGGCGAACAGCATCGAGATTTCGTTGAACCGGTCCAGCGCCGCCTTCAGCGATTCGAACGCCAGCATCACGTTGCCGGCGACGGTCAGGTTCTCGTCCAGATGCGGCTCCTGCTCCAGGTAGCCGATCTTCACACCCTCAGCCGCCCAGGCCTCACCGCCATACTCGGTCTCAACGCCGGCCATGATCTTCATCAGCGTCGACTTGCCCGCGCCGTTCACGCCGAGCAGACCGATCTTCACACCAGGCAAGAAGGAGAGGGTGATGCCTTTGAAAACCTCACGTCCGCCTGGAAAGGCCTTGGTGAGGCCCTTCATCACATAGACATATTGATAAGCGGCCATGGGCTGGCTCCGTGCTGCGGTCAGGAGAATGGTCCGGTGTTCTACGGGCGGGCGTGGTCGGGCGCAATCAGGAGCAACGCGGCTATCACCGTGGGGCGGACGGGATAAGGTTGAGTCTGTGACCGATCAACCGGATTGCACGCGCCACCCGGTCCACTTGGCGCAGCGAGGGCGCCTCGATCAATGCATACGACGCTGAACAGAGTAGGACGAGAACCGGTGTCGCGGCGGCCACCAGCCCCCAATAGGCGGGCGCACTCAGCGCCGCCACTTCGGCTGGCGGCAAGACAGCGTGCGTCATGGCGTAGAGAACAAAGCCTTGCAGCAGATAAAGCCCGTAGCTGATCTCGCCGAGCAGGCGGGAGACAGGGTGCAACAGCAACCCAAGAAGCGATTGGCCGCCTGCGATCAACGCGAATCCCAGTGTCAGCACCGCAATCGCGGGCAGCGAATAGGCGGTGGAAAACGCAGTATAGCCTATCATCAGACTTAAGGACGTGAGCACAAATGCCACCCGGGTTGCGGCAAAACGCCGCCAACCGGCAAGCCGGCATAAAGCTGCCGCCAGCATTCCCCCGACAAACGGTAGCAGCTGCCACGGCCCGGTGCGATGCAGCGCCGCGAACACTGCAACGCTGATCAGGCTCAGCACAATGGCGGCAACCGGCACGCGCCGACGCAGGACAAGCGCGAACAGCGGAAGACTGAGATAAAACAACCACTCATAGGGCAACGACCAATAGACGCCCGCCATGATGATCCACGTGTCAGCAACGCCGTTCAGCTCGGGCCAGCCCACCACGGTAAACGTCATCCAGATCAACATCCGGCGAATCAGGTTAACCAAGCTGTCATGCAGCGCAAAGTCACTCAACGCCGCGACTGTGATGAACAGCATCAGCATCGCGGTCCAATAAAGCGGCGCAAGGCGCAGCATGCGCGACGTCAACAGCCGCAGCCAGTCAATCGGCTGGGTGTCGGCCTCAAGCAATTTTGTGGTGAACAGGAACGCGCTGATCATGAAGAACAGCGTGACACTGCTCTCCCCTGCCAGCGTGTAGAAATGAGATGGTGGAATTTCCCAGCGTCCGTGGCGGATGCAGAAAAACCAGACCGCCGCGTGGCAGATGAACACCGCAATGGCCAGATAGCCGCGCAATCCGTCAATCGGCGACAGGCGCCGTAGCTCCGGTGGCGCCAGCTGCAACCTCCGCAATAGCCAGCCGGTGCCCCACGCCAACAGGATGACCGCAAGCGCAAAAATCGGATTCATCGCGCTCATGGTGCCCTCTATCGGTTTCTCGGTTTGCGTCTGCGCCCGGCAGGACTTGAACCCGCAACCAAGCCGTTATGAGCGGCCCGCTCTAACCAGTTGAGCTACAGGCGCATACGCGGCCATGATCAAGCATGAGCGGCACCCGGTTCGCAACCTATCGTGACTTTGCAACCGTTCCTCCACAGGGCTATAGCCGCGACGCCTATCTCCCCCCAAGGCAAAACTATCTGCATACGGAGCATCGCACCCATGGACATTACCAAGATTGCCGTTGGCAATAACCCGCCGGAAGACGTCAACGTCATCATCGAAGTGGGCATTGGCGGTGAGCCGATCAAATATGAGCTGGACAAGGACGCTGGCATCCTCGTCGTCGACCGCTTCCTGCACACCCCGATGCGCTATCCCGGCAATTACGGCTTTGTGCCGCACACCCTCTCGGAAGACGGTGACCCGATCGACGTCATCGTCGCCAACACCCGCCCAATCGCGCCCGGTGCGATGCTCAATGTTCGCCCGGTCGGTGTGCTGAAGATGGAAGATGATGGCGGCATGGACGAAAAGATCGTCGCCGTGCCCTCCACCAAGCTGACCAAGCGTTATGTCAATGTACACAACGTGCAAGATCTGCCGCGGATCACCACCGAACAGATCGAGCATTTCTTCGCGCATTATAAGGATCTGGAGCCCGGCAAATGGGTCAAGATCATCGGCTGGGGCGATGCCGCCGAGGCGCAGAAGCTGATCCTGGAAGCCATGGAGCGCTACAAAACCAAAGGCTGATCCGCAGCCTGGCCCTGAACCGCCGGGCTTGGTGAACATTAAGCGACGGAATGAGCCGGGCACCTTGACCGGCTTGCTCCGTCGTTTACGCTGAATGAGCGACGATTTCCGATGGGGGAGGAAACGATCGTGGCCGGCGAACAGGCCGCGTTGGTTTCGCTTAAAAATAACCAAGCTCAGGAAAGGCTCAGAATGCAACTCGAATATCTGGTGATCATAGCCTGCGGCGCGCTTGCGCTGCTGTATGGGCTGATCACAGCCAAGCAAGTACTCGCCGCCGATGCAGGCAACGAGCGCATGCGTGAAATTGCAGCCGCCGTGCAGGAAGGGGCCGCTGCCTACCTCAATCGCCAATATACCACCATCGGGATCGTGGGCGCGATCATCCTGGTTGTGCTGTTGGTCACACTCGGCCATCTGGTCGCCATCGGCTTTCTGATTGGGGCACTGCTCTCCGCTCTGGCCGGCTATATCGGCATGAATGTCTCGGTGCGCGCCAATTGCCGCACCGCGCAGGCATCCCGCTCCGGCCTCGCCGCCGGTCTGGACATCGCCTTCAAGGCCGGTGCGATCACCGGCATGCTGGTGGTTGGTCTCGGCCTGCTCGGGGTGGCGATCTACTACATCCTGCTCCGCTC
>CAITEF010000132.1 GCA_903891315.1 uncultured Rhodospirillales bacterium
CCGGAGCCGGTTCGGTGAGCGGGCCGAAGCGCAGCGCGTTGAACATCGTCCGCCAGGCCATCAGAGATCGACCCCCGAATAGGAGCAGTTGAAGCTTTTGTTGCAGAGTGGGAAATCGGCGACGATGTTGCCCTCGACAGCCGCTTCCAGCAGCGGCCATTGCCGCCAACTCGGATCGGCCATGAACACCGCCACGATATTGCCGCCCTCGATATGCAGCCAGTGCCAGATATCGCCGCGAAACCCCTCGGCCCAGCCGATCCCCTCGCCCGTGACCGGGGTGACACGCTCGATCAGCAAGCCGTCGGGCAATTTCGCCAGGATAAGGCGCAGCAGGCGAGCAGATTCCTCCACCTCGGCCATGCGGATACGCACGCGGGCATCCACGTCACCGGCATCCAGCACCGGCATCTGCACGTCGATATCGCGATACAGGCCATAGCCCGGCACCCGCCGGAGATCGCCCGCCTGCCCGCTCGCGCGCCCGATATAGCCGCCCGGCGCGAACACGGCGGCAAGGTCGGGGTGCAGGCGGCCGGTGGACACCATCCGGTCGGCAAGGCTGGAGGAATGGTCATAGGTCGCATGCAGCGCGTCCCACTCGGCGGCGAGGCCATCGAGGACGGAGATGATCGCCTCTGCCCCGCCTTGCGCCAAATCCATCGACACCCCGCCGGGGACGACGGCGTCCATCATCAGCCGGTGGCCGAACGCTGTCTCGGCGGCGCGGAGCACCTGCTCGCGATGCCAGACGAAGCGGGCCTGCAACAACGCGAAAGCGGCATCGTTGACGATGGCACCGATATCGCCGAGGTGGTTGGCCAGACGCTCCAGCTCCGCCATCACACAACGCAACGCCTCGGCGCGGGGCGGGGCGGGCGCGTTGGCGATGGCCTCGGTGGCGCGGGCGAAGGCGATGGAATGCGCGACCGTGCTGTCCCCCGAGAGCCGTGCGGCAAATCGGGCGGCGACACGGGGAGATTTGCCGAGCATCAGCCCGAGCGTGCCCTTGTGCAGATAGCCCAACCTTGCCTCCAGGCGCACGATGGTCTCGCCCTGGGCGGTGAAGCGGAAATGGCCGGGCTCGATGATCCCGGCATGCACCGGGCCCACCGGAATCCGGTGCAGCCCCACACCCTCAACCGGCAAGAACTCCTTCGGCTCGGGGGCGGTGAGGTTGGGCAGCGGTCGGGCGGCGAGCGGCGGTGTCGCACTCCACGCACCATGATCGAGGAACGGTCGCACATCGCGACCATCGGCTGCGGTGTGACCCCAGAGATCATGGATTATCCGCTCATAGAGTGTCGCCGACGGGCGGGCGGGGGAGAGGGCGACATAAAGCCCGCGCTCGACGGCCACCGAGACCAGAAACACCGCACCGTCTTGCGGGGCGAGGAACAGCGCGTAGACCAGCGAGGTGTCCGCCCACATCGCGCGCAGTTCGAGTGTCATGTCGGTGGCGAGTGCTGTTGCGAATTCGGCCCAGGCCGCGCCATCCAGCGCGCGTCGCGCCACGGGCAGGCACGGCGTCGGCAAAGCTGCCATCAGGATGGCGCGCGCGATCATGAGGGCATCACTCGTGCTGCCGCAACCAACCAATTCGCCACCGCGACCGGCATCGCGAAGCCGAGCACCGCGATGATCGCCAGATGCAGCCAGGCTGGCATCATCGTCAGCCAACCCGCCGCCGGGCCCTTCGCCTCGGTGGGCGGCCCCAGACACAGCGTGACCAACTGCGACATCAGCTTCCAGCCTCCCACCAACAGGCCAAGCGTCAGCAGTGGCGTGAGCCAAGGGAGTGTGCGCAGGGTCTCGCTGATGATCAGCACTTCGGAGGCAAACAGGCCAAACGGCGGCAATCCCGCGACTGCGATCACCGCCGCTGCCAACGTGATCCCAAGTGCCGGATCGGAGGCGATCAGCCCGGTGATCTGTGAGAAATGCTGCCCGCCCTTGCGATGCGCGGCCCGCCCCACCGCCTGATAGACCGCCGACTTGGCCAGCGTGTGCAGCGTCATGTGCAACAGCGCCGCGAAGATCGCACCGGTGGTGCCGAGCCCGATGGCAAACGCCGCCAGCCCCGATTGCTCGATGCTGGAGAAGGCGAAGAATCGCTTCACGTCGCGCTTGCCCCACAGGCTGAACGTGGCGAACAGCACCGAGAGCAGGCCCAGAGCCATGATCGGCGGGCCGGGATCAATCGCCATGCTGTTTGCCGCCATCAGCCCGCGCAGCCGCAGGATCAGCAACAGCGCCACATTCAGCACCGAGCCGGACAGCACGGCCGAGATCGGCGTCGGCCCCTCGGCATGCGCGTCGGGCATCCAGGAATGCAGAGGGACCAACGCGGCCTTGGTGCCGTAGCCGACCAGGAGAAACACGAAGGCGAGGTTGAGCAGAGTGGAGCGGATCTGTGGGGCGGCGTGCGCCAGTTCCGTCCATGTCATCGCACCATAGCCGGGGCCGAGGGCGGGAAGGGCTGCGAGATAGAGCACCACCGTGCCGAACAGCGCCATCGCGATGCCGACACCGCAGATGATGAAGAATTTCCAACTCGCCTCAATCGCGTTCGCCGTGCGCGGCAGGCCTACGCCGAGCACGGCGGAGATCGTCGCGGCCTCCAGCGCCACCCAGGCAATACCGAGATTGTTCGACAGCAGGGTCAGCAGCATGAAGCCGAGAAAGCTCAGCAGCAGCACGTGATAGCGCCGCACCCGCCGCTCATCGAGCCGCCCAAGCACCAGTTCGTGGGCGATATAGCGGCGCGAATAAATCGCCGTCGTCAGGCCGACAAACGCCGTCAGCATCGACAGATGCGCCGAGGCGGGATCGATCAGCAGGAACAGCGTCGATCCCAGCTCGCTCGGCAGCATGCAGGCGGCGGCGAACCCACCAGCGGCGGCGATGATCGCGACGGCGGCACCAAACCTCGAATCCTGCACCATCGCCGCCAGCAACGCGCCCGCCAGCGGGATGCCGGGCACCAGCAAAACGGGGTTGAACCAGCCGGGGGTCATCGGTTCTCGCTCGCAACCTGATCGAGCACCGAAGTGTCGAGAGAATGGAAATGCGTGTCCATCCGCTTGAGGAATGCGCCGAACACCACGAAGCCGACCAGCACCAGCACGGCCACCGACAGCTCGACCACCAACGGCATCCCCGCCACGCCAACCGCGGCCAGGATCAGCCCGTTCTCCAGCGACATGAAGCCGATCACTTGGGTGAAGGCGGTGCGTCTGGTGATCATCATCAGCAGGCCGAGCAGCACCACCGACAGCGCCAACGCCAGATCCTCACGGGTCAGCGCGCCGGCCTGCATTGTGGTCGGCAGCACCACCATGATCGACAGCACCACCAGCGCCACGCCGAGCGCCATCGAGGCAAAAATGCCCATCGCCTCCTCGCGTGCGCCGCGCAGATGCAGCCGGGCGAGCGAGCGTTGCAGCATCAGCGGGATGAACACCCCCTTGGCCACGAAGGCGATGGCGCCGGTGACGTAGAGTGCCGGCTCGTTCTGCACCCAGCCCTGCCAACACGCTGCCACCGCCAATGTCAGCGCCTGAGCGGCGTAGGTCGCAATCGTCGCCGAAATCCGTCGCTGGGTGAGCAGGGTGAAGGAGAGCAGCAGCATGACGCCGCCGAGCAGATGGGCGAAATCATAGGGCAGCGCGCCAAAGCCGATATGTTCCATCAGCCGCCGCCTCCCGTCACGAGTTCGGCGGCAAAGCCCTGGCTGACGAACAGCAATATTGCCGCCAACAGGCCCAGCAGCAGTGCTGCCCCCAGCAATTCCGGTACCCGGAACACCCGCAGCTTGGCGCGCGTGGTCTCGAAGGCGGCGAGGATCAGTCCAACCAGAATCACCTTGACCGCCCAGACCACCACGCCCCGCGCCCAGAGCAAGGCGATCAGCGCCCCCCCTTGCTCTGAGCGCGGGGCGATGCCGAGCGGAGCGAAAATCACCAGGATCAGCGACACCCAGACCAGCAGGCGCAGTGCGGCGGCAAGTTCGATCATCGCCAGATGGCGTCCGGAATATTCCAGCACCATCGCCTCATGCACCATCGTCAGCTCCAGATGCGTCGCCGGATTGTCCACCGGCACGCGCCCGCACTCCGCAATCGCGACAAGGCAGGCGGCGACGAGGGCCATCGCCATCGAGATGCGCAGGCCGAGCACGCCGGAGACGATCAGGTTGGAAATCGTGTCGAGATTGGTGGTCCCGGCCAACAGGGCGAGCGTGAACACCACCAACAGCAGCGCCGGTTCGGCGACGACGGCAAACGTCATCTCGCGGCTCGCCCCAATGCCGCCGAAGCTGGTGCCGGTGTCCATCGCGGCGAGCGCCAACACGGCGCGGGCAAGGCCGAGCAATCCGGCGAGCACCAGCATGTCAGCTGCTTGGCTGCTCGCCATGCCAAGCGCGAAACTCGGCACCAAGGCGGCGGCGGCGATGGTGGCGGCGAGGCCGACCATGGGGGCGGCGCGGAACAGCCAGCTTGTGCTGTCGGCCACCACCGGCTGTTTGCGCAGCAGGCGGGCGATGTCGCGCCAAGGCTGGATCAGCGGCGGTCCCTCACGGCCAACCATGCGCGCCTTTGCTTTGCGCGCCAGCCCGATCAGCAGCGGGGCCGAGGCCAGCATCAGTGCCATGTGCAGCAGCCAGGCGAGCAATCCGGACAGGGCGTTCATAGCTGCTCCACCGTTGCGATGAACAACAGCAGCCCGACCAGCAGCGCCACCATCAGCGTCAGCGCTTGGCGCACCGTCATGAAATGCACCCGGTCGGCCATGCCCGAGATGATCGCGCGCAGTCGACCGATTGGCTCCAGCAGCCAGGCCTCGGCCGGGTCGTTGAGGGTGACGACGATGGATGCCGGACGCGTGTCGCCCGGCAGTGGCAAATCGACCTTCTCGCGCGCGGCCAGCAGCGTGGTGCCGAGCATCCGGCGCAATGGCTGGCCGAAACTCGCCCCGGAATACTGCGCCAGCGGATCGCCGAAGGGCTGCCAGGGCGGCGGGTCGCCAAAGCCGCAATCCCACAACGGTGCCGCCCGATGCCCCGGCACCGCCTTCGCGCGCAGCACCGCCCAGATCACCGCCATCACGATGGCGATCAGACCCAAGGTGAAGATCGGCGCGTAGCCCGCCGAATCCGATGTGGCGGTGAAGCCGAGATAGCCGATCCGATCCAGCATCGTACCATGGACGATCACCGACATCGCCGGGTCGGAGAACCACAACATCACGCCGGGAAACAGCCCGACAAACCCCACGCCAAGCGCACTCAGCAGCATCGCCCAGCGCAAGGGCGGCCCGGCCTCCACCGCCTCTGCGGCCCCTTGGCTGCGCGGCCGGCCGAGCAACACGACGCCCACCAACCGCACCGCCGCGGCCGCGGCCAAGGCCGTCGCCAGCGCCAAAGTCGCGGCCAGCACCACCGACATCACCTGCCACGCCAGCCCACCCAACCGAACCGCCGCGATCACCGACTGGAACAGCGTCCACTCCGAGGCAAACCCCGCCGAGGGCGGCAATCCGGCCAGCGACATCGCGGCGAGGATCATCACGCCAGCGGTGATCGGCATCCGCTTGATCAATCCGCCCAGCGACTCCAGCGAGCGCGACCCGGCACCGTATTGGATCGAACCGGAGGCGAGGAACAGCAATGTCTTAAACCCGCCATGCGACAGCGTGTGCAGCAGCGCGCCGCCCGCAGCCAGGCTCGACAATGCCGTCAGATCCGCCCCACGCGCGGCCAGCGCCACGCCCAGCCCAATCGCCACCAGCCCGACATTCTCGATGGTCGAGCAGGCCAGCACCTTCTTGATGTCGATCTCCATATTCGCCCGCAGCGCCCCCAGCACCGCGCTCGCAATCCCCAGCGCGATCAGCGGAAGCCCCCACCACGGCGCGATCCCCGGTCCCACGAGATCGAACAGCAGGCGGATCAGCACGTAGAGCGCCACCTTTGTCATCGCACCCGACATCAGCGCCGAGACCGGGGCGGGGGCGGCGGCATGAGCGGGGGGCAGCCAGACATGCAGCGGCACCAACCCGGCCTTCGAACCCGGCCCGACCATGGCGAGGATCAGCACAATGGCCGCCACACCCGGCGTCGGCGGTGAGGCGCGCATCGCCGAGAAACTCGCTCCGTGCGGTGCCAGCAACGCCACCGCCGCGATCAGGCACAATCCGGAAAGCACCGCCATCCCGATATAAAGCCGCCCCGCCTCCTGCACCTGATGGTCGCGATGATTGGTGACGACAAGGATGAACGAGGCCACCGACATCAACTCGAACCCCGCCACCAGCGCGAACGCGTCGGCGGCGAGCAGACAGAGCAGCATCGCCCCGATGAACAGGCTCACCGCCGGGGCGGTGGCAATCGGATGCCCGTGATCATCGCGCAAGGCGAGTGATGCCATCGCACCCGCCAGCATCACCAGCAGCACGAACAGGGCCGACAATCCATCAATCGACAGCACCGTCGACTGCCCGGCGAGTCCGAACGGGACGGTCAGCACAGCCGGGGCGGCACCCTGGAACAGGAACACCAGATCGATCACCGCTCCGGTGGCGCAGGTCACGCACGCGGCAAGAAAGCCCAGACGTGGCGCGCGGAACGACAGCAGCGGTATGGCGAGCAGCAGCACCGCCATCACGGTCATCAGGCCCTGGAGCAAAATGCCGCTCATGGCCAGAGAGGCTTGCGATCATTCACCCGATGATCTTGCAGCAGCGGCGCGCGCGCCGGAAGGGCGGGGGCTGGTTTTTCGGCGCGGCACGCCAATTTGCTGGGTATGGTCCTGCGCTTCTCCCGTTTCGCCGCCCTCCTCCTCGCCTCGGCGGTGCTGCCATCATGTTCCCCGGTGGACGCGCTCAACGCCTCCATCCAAACCGACCAGCTGCTGATCGACCACGGCATTGCCTATATGGACGGTCCGATGGGCAAGCTCGACGTCTACCGTCCCGCAACGCCGCAGGCCGAGAAACTGCCGCTGGTGATTTTCATTCATGGCGGCGCGTGGAAAAGCGGCGACCGCACACAATACCGCTTCGTCGCCGCTCCCTTGGCGCGGGCCGGGGTGGTGGTGGTGGTGCCGGATTATCGGAAAGTGCCGGAAGTGCATTTCCCCGAATTCCTGGCGGACAACGCCCGCGCCGTGGCCTTCGCCC
>CAITEF010000133.1 GCA_903891315.1 uncultured Rhodospirillales bacterium
ACCTAGAGCAACGCCCGATCACATTGAACCGAAGAGGTTCACTGTGATCGAGGCTCAGTTGCTCTAGAATCATATGTTTCCAGAGCACGACCGTCCGGCCGATCGATTCCGATCGGTCGGACCGTGCTCTAGAGCAACGCCCGATCATTATTTCTTGTCGTTCGGCGGTGGATTGATCACCGGCATAGAGCTGTCGCTGACCGGAGGAACAACTGCCATCGTGTCACCGGTCGCCGGCGGGTTGATAACCGGGGCTTTGGATGCCACGACGTTTTCGCTCAGCGCGATCGCGGCGGCCTCGTGCTTGGTGTCCATCGCAATAAAATGATCAATAAAGGCGTGGATATCCGGGTCAGTGCTTTGGCTGGCCTCATTGCGGATGCTGCGCATATTCTCGCTGTTGACGCGCCTGGCCTCCAGAAGGAAGGCGTTGTCGAATTCGGCACCCGGCGTTTGCGCCAATCGGTCGAGCCGCGCCCGATCATCGTCAACCAGCCCCGAGGGTACGGCAATTCCCTTCGACGTTGCCATATCACGCAATGCGCCACTATAGGCTTCATGGTCATTGACCAGCATCGCAGCATAGGTTCGCAACTCAGGTCGCGTAGCGCGCACTTCGCCAAGGCGGGCAAATTCAAGTTCGTAAGCGCTATTTTGCGCCACGTAGCGAACAAACAAATTATCAAGAGGTGCCGCAGCCACGATGAGGCTCGACAACATCAAAAGCGTTGCAGCTACAAAAATTCTCCGCATCACACCCAATCCTTTTGTTGATTTCAATTGATTGCAGGCTTTGACACATTGGCCGGTCCGCGCGCCGATACCCGCCGCCAGATCATGCCGATCACGTCGTTGACCACGATGCACGCCAACGCCGCCCCAGCCGCCTCCGCCAATCGCGGCAGTCCGAGAGCGGCAAAGCCGAACAAGCCGCGCAACCAGGGCACCGACACCGACAGCGCCAGTGCGGCAATCGTCGTGATGAAGACCAAAACCAGCGCCCGATTGGGACGCGCCAGCGCGCGGAACGCACTGGTCTTCAGCGACCGGTTGGTGAGCACCAGCCCCAGATTGCCGATCACCAAAGTGACGAACGCCATGCAGCGCGCGACTTCTTCGCCGTGCAGGTCACCAATCCCGAGTTGGAAAACCGCAAGGGCTGCGACCATCACGACGCAACCTTGCAGCAGCCCGTGCACCATGAGGTTGGCATCGAACAACGGCGCGTCCGGCTTGCGCGGCGGGCGGGCCATGATGCCGTCTTCGTCCGGCTCAGCCTCGAACACGATGGAAGAGACCGGATCGATGATCAGTTCCAGGAACACCACGTGGATGGGGCCCAGCACCATCGGCCATCCGAGCAACACCGGGAGCAGCGACATACCGGCAATCGGCACATGCACAGCCAATATATAGCCCATCGCCTTGCGCAGATTGTCGGCGATGCGGCGACCGAGCCTGACTGCGGTCACCAGACTGGCGAAATTGTCGTCGAGCAGCACCAGAGATGCCGCCTCGCGCGCCACATCGGTGCCACGTCCGCCCATGGCGACGCCAATATGCGCTGCCTTGAGCGAGGGGGCATCGTTCACACCGTCGCCGGTCATCGCGACGATTTGCCCCGCTGCGGCGAATGCCTGAACCAGACGCAGCTTCTGTTCAGGCATGATGCGAGCAAACACGTTGGTATGGACAAGACGGGCCTTGAGTTGAGCATCGTCCAGCCCGGCCAGCTCCGCGCCGCTCAACACCTCATCCCCCGTGATCCCGGCCTGTCTGGCGATGGCCAACGCGGTTGCCGGATGATCCCCGGTGATCATCACCACCCGAATTCCGCCGCTGGTGCAGGCGGCAACGGCTTCGGGCACTTCCGGGCGCAGCGGGTCCGCCAAACCGACAAGCCCCACGAAGCTAAAATCGAAATCGTGCTGCATTTTGGGCCAGGCATCGGTGCCGATCTTGGCGCTGGCGACGGCCAGCACACGCAGGCCCTGGGCGGCCAAAGTCGCAACGTCTCCCCGAACGTCCGCGATCTGCTCCGCCGAAAGATGGCACAGATCCGCCACGGCCTCAGGCGCGCCCTTCGCGGCGACCGTGAAACCAGCGCCGCGTTTGGCCTGCCAGACCTGGGACATCGCAAGCAGAGTCGGCTGCAACGGGTAGCCATGGACCAGATCCCAGTCCGAATGGATGTGCTCCGTCTGTTTCAGGAAATGCGCGCCCAAATCGGAAAACGCGCGCTCCATCGGATCGAAAGGGTCCGGGCGGCTCGCCAGGATCGAGTATTCGACCAGTGTGTGGAAGCGTTCCGGCAGTTCCGAACCGCTCTCCCCCGCAGCCCAATGCGCCCCATCGGCCACAAGGGCCGCGACGGTCATCCGGTTCAGGGTCAGGGTGCCGGTCTTGTCGGTGCACAGCACCGTCATCGCGCCAAGCGCCTCGATGGCTGCCGAGCGTCGTGTCAGAACCTTGTTCTGCGACATCCGCCAGGCACCAAGCACCAGGAAGACCGTGAGAACCAGCGGGAATTCCTCCGGCAACGTCGCCATCGCCAAGGTGATGCCTGCCAGGATGCCTCTGATCCATTCGCCGTGCAGCAAGCCGTAGACCAAGGCCAATACAGCCGATGAACCTATCCCCAGGATGGCGAATATCTTCACCAGCTTGCGGGTCTGGACCTGCAACGGTGTCGGCGCACTCTCAACCGCGCCGAGCGACTTTCCGATACGGCCGATCTCGGTGCGGGCCCCGGTGGCGAGCACACGCCCCAGGCCGGTGCCGCGAACAATGAGACTGCCCGACCAGACATAGGACGTACCGTCTCCGCCCGGTCGTGCGTCTGCCGCCTCACTCTCACTCAGCGCCTTGCGAACCGCGACGGACTCACCGGTCAACAGCGACTCATCGGCCTCCAAATCTGTGACTTCAAGCAGCCGCGCATCCGCCGGAACCCTATCGCCCTCCACGAGGGCCACGATGTCACCCAGCACCACGTCACCGCCTGGAATTTGCAGGCGCATCCCGTCGCGGATGACGAAGGCGCTGGGGCTGGTCAAATCCTTCAGCGCCGCGATAGCCCGCTCCGTGCGACTTTCCTGCACAACGACCAGGACGACGTTCAAAATCGCGAACGCGAGCAGGATCAATGCACCGGCAAGATCGCCCACGAACAGATAGATCACGCCAGCACCCAGCAGCAATTGCAGCATCGGCTCGCGCACGGCTTCCAGCACAATGCGCAACGGGCCCCGTTGACGCTCCTGCGGCAACTCGTTGCGTCCATCGCGCAGCAGAATTGCGGCCGCATCTGCGGCGGTCAGGCCCCGCTCGGCTGCGGCATCCGCGCGATTTGCATACATATTCAGGCTTTCCCGATCGACACGATATCCGTTCCCACATCGGGCTCCGGCACCTCACCTAGCCCGTGTTGCACATACAGAACCTCAACCACCGCCATCAGAACGAGGGTGAGCGGAGCCGCCAGCAACACACCGAGCGGCCCGAACAATATGCTGAACGCCACCGTGGAGAGGATGGCGAGCACCGGCGGGAACGCTGTCGCCTCCGCCTGCACCATCGGCGTGATGAAATTGCCCTCGACGAAATGGACGCCGACATACATGCAGACAACCGAGACGGCGTAGCTCGGCCCCTGCGTCAGCGCGACCAACGTGGCCGGAACCGCCGCCAGGATCGCACCGACGAAGGGAATGAAACACAGCAGCCCGCCCATCAGTCCGAGCGCAAACGCAGCCTCGATCCCCATCAACCACAGGCCGATCCCGGTCAGCACGCCGATGGTCATCATGACCACCATCTGACCGACCAGCCAACGTTGCAACACGCCGCCGACGATGCCGAACAGGCTCTCGGCGATTGGGCGCTGTGCAGGCGGCACCAGACGCAGGCACAGATGACGGTAACGCTCAGGCTCCGCTGCCATATAGATCGCCACGAACAATGCGATGACAGCGTATCCAAGCCCGCGCGTGAGCAAGCCACCAATCGTGGTGACCATCGATGTCGCCCAACCGGTGGCGTCCACCATGTTGGCACCACGCACTTGGTCGAGCACCTGCCTCCCATAGGGATTGCCAGTCATCCAGGCCATGAATAGCTTGTATCCGGCGGGAGCAGCTTGGATCACGTCGTCCATTTGGGCCGCGATCGTCGAGCCGAACACCCAAAGTGCTGCGCCAAAGACGCAAAGTCCGAGCAGGAAGACACAGGCCAAAGCGATGCTTCTGCAGATGAGAACGTGCCGAGACAGCAATCGGGCCGCAGCGCATAACCCGATGGTGAGCAGAACCGCTCCGAACATCAAAACAACAATGTCGCTCAGTTGCCATAAGGCCGCCGAGAGTGTCGCCACGACAACGACAACGAGCAATCGCCCGGTGAATGTTCCGAGCGACATGGCTCCGACACTGGGTTGTTCAGTCGTCTGGTTACGCTTGGATATCAACATCAAAAAACACCTCGCGCGACCTCAACGGGTTTGGCCGACCGGTTCACGCCAAAGGCAATAGTTTCTAAATTGGCTCATTGCAGTGACGCTGATCGGTCAGGCGTAAAACTCTTTGGTATTTCGCGCTTCACAATAGCGTATCAAGCATAAATTTCTAATGATCATAAAATACGCAGCTTCAATGAATGGGTATTTTCCGAACTTTTTTCCATAATCGCAGTTGGCTAGTGTTGGCGCCGAGCTTGGGAAGCGCGGGTCGGCCATCGGCTTTTTTCAGTCGCACCCACGCGCTTCGCGACCGGATAGATCGAGCGCAGCAAACTGGAACCTTGGCGATGACCATACAGGCGGAGGCAGCCCCTGGGACGCCGAGCAGTGCAGTCGGTGCGCCGGCGGACGTGCCGCAACCGACCAAGGTTCAAACACCACCAGTCTCAAAGCCCACCGAGACTCCAGCGCGCCGTATCGGTCGCCGCTGGTTGATCGGTGCTGGCGTGTTTTTGGCTCTCACGGTGGCTGGCATTGCATGGTGGGCGACACATCGAACACCCTCCGTTCAGTATGTCACCGCCCCCCTGTCGCGTGGAGCGATCACCCGAATGGTGACAGCAACCGGCACGGTGAACCCGGTCCTGACGATCATCGTGGGCAGTTATGTTTCGGGCGTGATCCAAGAGCTGTCCTGCGACTACAACACGAAGGTCACAAAGGGACAGGTCTGCGCAAAGCTCGACCCCCGCCCCTACCAGAGCGTGGTGAACCAGGATCAGGCAAATCTCGACGTGGCCACCGCCCAGCTTGAAAAAGACAAGTCCGTCGTCCGCTACGCGCAGATCAACGACGATCGCAACCGAAAGCTCGCCATCCGCAATTACGTCTCGCAAGACGTCGCCGACATTGCCAAAAGCGCGCTTGAACAGGCCCAGGCGCAAGTGGCACTCGATGCCGCCAGTATCGACCTGAGAAAGGCGGAGCTGGGCTCGGCCACGGTCAATCTCGGCTACACCAACATCGTCTCGCCGGTGGATGGCACCGTGGTGTCGCGCAATATCACCGTGGGCCAGACAGTGGCCGCGACGTTTCAGACACCCACGCTGTTCCTGATCGCCAGCGATCTGACCAAGATGCAGATCGATACCAATGTCAGCGAGAGCGATATCGGCTCGGTCAGCGAGGGCGACAAGGCGCATTTCACAGTCGATGCGTTCCCAGGTCGCGCCTTCGATGGTGCTGTCGTGCAAGTGCGGCAATCGCCGCAGACCGTCCAAAACGTGGTGACCTACGACGTTGTGGTGTCCATCGCGAACGCCGATTTGGCGCTCAAACCGGGCATGACGGCATCGACCCAGATCGTCACCGATGAGCGGGCCGATGTGCTGCGGGTGGCGGATCAGGCGTTGCGCTATGCGCCGCAAGGCGCCGTCGCCCCGAAGTCCGGAGCCTCCCGCCTATGGGTGCTGCGCGACGGTGTGCCGGTGGAAGTGGCGGTCGTCATTGGGCTCGACGACGACAGCATGACCGAACTCGTCTCTGGTGACGCAAAGCCGGGCGATCTGGCGATCAGCGCCGAAATCCGCGCGGCCACCGCTGCGGCACTTCCTGCGCCGAAGCTGTAGCCCGATGGCCGAACCGGTTATTCGGGTCGAGAATGTCACCCGCACCTACCACGTCGGCGATCAGGATGTACACGCCCTGGCCGGCGTGAGCCTGACGATCCAAGCCGGAGAATTCGTCGCCGTCATGGGATCGTCGGGGTCGGGCAAATCAACGCTGATGTCCATTCTGGGATGCCTCGACCGACCCAACACCGGCAAGTATTTCCTCGACGGCGTTGATGTGGCGCAACTCGGTGAGCCAGCATTGGCGCGGATTCGTGGCGAGCGGCTCGGTTTCGTGTTCCAAAGCTTCAATCTGTTGGCGCGCACCAGTGCGCTGGAAAACACCGCCCTGCCGTTGATCTACGCCAGTGCCGGACCGGTCA
>CAITEF010000134.1 GCA_903891315.1 uncultured Rhodospirillales bacterium
GCTGTGGTTACTCTGTTTTCGTGCCCGCATGAAAGCGCCAAGCCCCCGTCCAAGCGGCTACCTGCCAGCTTGCTCATTTTCAAACAAATGAATTGATTTGACGTATATATGAACGAAATCGATCAATCGCTAGATCGGCATCCCGCCGGGTGGGGCCCACATGAAGATCGACGTGCTTGGCATTCAGGCCTTTCTCAGCATCACTGAGCTGGGAAGTTTCCAACAGGCCGCAGCCTCCCTGCATTTGTCGCAAACCGCACTCAGCCATCGCCTGCGCAAATTCGAAGACGATCTCGGCTGTCAACTGCTCACCCGCACCACGCGGCAGATCTCCCTCACCCCGGCGGGCGAGCATTTTCTGCCCAAAGCGCGACATCTGCTCTCCGAGATGCACAACAGCCTTGAGGAGTTGCGGTCGGTTGGCGGGCGCAAGCAGCAATCGATCACCATCGGCTGCCTGCCGACCATCTCCAGCGCGCTGCTGCCCGAGGCGCTGAAGGCGTTCGCGGTCGAGTTTCCGGATATCTCCGTGCGGGTCTTCGACAGAATCGCCCCGGATCTGACGGAGATCGTCAAATCCGGCGAGGCGGAAATGGCCTTCACCGTTGCCTCCACCTTCCCGCCCGAGTTGGAGTTCAAGCCGCTGGTCAAACAACATTTCGTCGTGCTGTGCCCGGCCGACCACAAGCTGGCCCGGCTTGCCTCGATCCAGGCATCCGACCTTGCGGGCTGCTCCGGAATCCGTCTGAGCCCGTCAGACGTCGCGCGGCAATTGATCGATCAGGCACTCGGCAGCCAGGGCCAGTTGCTGGATTGGCGCTACGAGGTCCAGCAGATGACGACGGCCATCGCACTCGTCGGCGCTGGGCTCGGGGTCACCATCGTCCCGCGCCTGTCGGTTTACACCAAGCATATTCCCGGCGTTGTCGCCGTGGCGCTGAACAAGCCGCAGATTGACAGCATTTTCGGAATTCTCACGCGGCGTACCGCGACCCCGTCACCGGCGGGCGACGTGATCGCGGGGCTGATCAGGAAATTCGTGTTGGTCCGTTAGCGCGCTACGATTTTCGGCACCCGAAAGCGCTGCGATCAATCAAAATGGCAGCCCCACATATTGTTCCGCCAGCGCTGCCTGCGCCGCCTCAGACCTGCAGAGATGGTCAAACTCGTTTTGCTGCACGCGCGTGTCGAATGCTTCCTGATCGGGAAACACATGCAGCAATTTGGTCAGCCACCAGGACAGGCGCTCCGCACCCCAAACACGGTTCAGCGCCGTCGCGGAATACGCGTCGAGGTGCTCACTGCTGCCGCGCGCATAGAAAGTCTCAATCGCGCGGTGCAGATAGAACACATCCGACACCGCGAGGTTCAACCCTTTCGCACCGGTCGGCGGCACGATATGGGCCGCGTCACCGGCAAGGAACAGGCGGCCATAGCGCATCGGTTCCGCGACAAAGCTCCGCAGCGGCGCGATTGATTTCTCGATGGATGGGCCAGTGACCATCTGATCTGCAAGTTCTTTGGGGAAGCGCGCCTTCAACTCCTCCCAGAACCGGTCATCCGGCCACTCCGCCAGATCGGTGTCGGTGCGGCACTGAATATAATAGCGTGACA
This sequence comes from uncultured Rhodospirillales bacterium, assembly GCA_903891315.1. Lineage (GTDB taxonomy): Bacteria > Pseudomonadota > Alphaproteobacteria > Acetobacterales > Acetobacteraceae > CAIQQQ01. Next base: position 1,615 of record CAITEF010000134.1, read on the forward strand.
GCATCGGCGAGCGTTGCGAGGCGAGCGCAAAGCCGCGCTCGTGTTGGGTGTAGACGATGTCTTCGAGCGGCGGGGTCTCTGACATGATCCCAAGCCAACCGAACGGATAGACCCGCTCGAATGTTTTCAGAATGTCGCCGGGGATGCTCAGGCGGGAGACTCCGTGGAAGCCATCGCACCCGGCGATGAAATCGCACGCAATCTGGTGCTGCTCACCGTCCACCTGAAAGGTCACGCTCGGCGTGGCGCTGGTCAGATCATGTAGTTGCACGTCGCTCGCCTGCTCGATGATCTGGCCACCAACCGCGTCACGTGCGGCATAGAGATCTTGCGTGATCGCCGTCTGGCCGTAGGCCATCATCTGTCGGCCAGTGTATTTCTTCGTGTCGATCAGGAAGGTCGGGCGGTTCTGCCATGCGATCAGAGTGCCATCATGCACCTTGCCCTCTTGGTCCATCCTGGTGCCGAGGCCAACGGATCGCAGCAATTGCACCGTGCCATCCTCCAGCACGCCGGCACGGATGCGCGCCAGCACATGCTCCCGGCTCTGTCGCTCAATGATGACGCTGTCGATCCCGTCAAGATGCAGCATATGCGACAGAAGGAGCCCGGCCGGACCGCCGCCGATGATGGCAACCTGAGTGCGCTTCATGTCCGGCCTCCCCATTTCGCCCGCATATGCGCGGGATTTGACAATTGTTATCCTGGCCCCGTTTAATCGACCATTCATTGAATCGAATGCTGAGCATTCCAATGCAGCATGAAAGCGACATCAGCCTTCGGCATCTCAAGGCGCTCAACCTTTTGCTGGAGGTCCGCAGCCTGACCAAGGCGGCCGAAATTCTCGGCACCAACCAGCCAACCGTGAGCAAGATGCTGGCCCGTTTGCGTGCGCATTTCGGCGATCCGTTGTTCGTACGTGTTGGTTTGATGATGCAGCCGACGCCGCGAGCGCTGGAGATTGCCGAGCCGCTAAGAGGATTGCTCGCGGTGTCCGACAATTTGCGCGCCGCCGCGGCCGATTTCGACCCGGCAACCTCGCAACGCGAATTCAAGCTTCTGGTGAGTGAGGTTGGCATGTTCCATCTCATCCCCCAGATGATTCAGGCGCTTGAGCGCATGGGCCCCGGGCTGCGCCTCAAGGCCGTGCCGCTAGACGCACGCTCGGTGTCAGCCAAGCTCGAAAGTGGTGAGGCGGATGTCGCCATCGGCACCTATCCCAGAGAAATCAGCAATGTTCGACGGGTCAAGCTCTATGCCGATCCCTATGTCAGCGTCGTCCGCCAGAGCCACCCGCGCGTGGCCACGCTGAAACGGCTCGATGCTTGGCTGGCCGAGCGTCATATCTTGGTGACGGCATCCAGCATCGGCCACGTCGCGCATGAGCAATTGGAACGCGTGTTGATCACGAGGCTCGATCCGTCAAAGGTTCTGGTCCGCATGCCCAGCTTCGTCGCTGCTGCCTTCGTTGCCAGCCGGACCGACGCGATCTGCACGATACCGGCGAAACTGGGGGCCTCACTGCAGGAAGATTTGCGGCTGGTGCAGATCAATCCGCCGCTGGATCTGCCGAGCATCGAGATATCGCAAATTTGGCATGAGCGGGTGGACCGTGATGCCGGGCATCGGTGGTTGCGCTCACTGGTCTCCGGCATGGCCAAAGGTCGCTGGACTGCCGCAATTGAATAAGGAATTGGAATAGCGATCATTCCAATTTCCCCCTCGCGCGCAACCGCCCCGTAACCGCACACTAGTTGAAGTGTGGCCGCATTGAACGGCCATTTGGGGAACGCCGAGGCATGCCGTGGTGGGCGGCGATGCAAGAGACTGGCGGTGGGGACGGAAACAACGATGCAGCTCTTTTCACACGCGGCCCGACCGTTCCATCTCGGCCCCTACCCGTCCGAACGGTTGGGTCGGCACGCGGCTTCCCCCGATCTGCAAGCCGTGCGGGGCAACGGGACGCTGGAGAGCGATTTCCGGTCGAACGCGCCACATCTCGCCCATGCCATCAGCGACTTCATGTGTGCGCTTGATGCGGTCCGTCAGGGTGATCGCAGCAAGAGTCCGGGCGAGATCCCGCAGGATCCCATCGACCGATCCAACCACCTCAAGGCCGCAGGATACTTCCTCGACAGCGCGATGGTGGGCGTCTGCCGTCTGTCGGACAGCCATCTTCTGCCGCAGCGCGTTGAACACGCAAGGCTGCGCACGGCATCCTATGCCCAATCGGAAGAAAAGCTGCGGCTGCGCTTCAATCCGGGTGCCGTCATCCGGCAGATGCAACGCTCGCTCGCCCTGACCGACCAAGGCATCGCTGGCCATACCCACGCCGTTGTCTTCTTGGTCGAGCATCCGCGCGATCCGTCGGAAAGCGAGGCTGGGGCGGAATGGATCGTGGGCCTGCAGGATTGGCGCGCCGCCCTTCGAAGTGCGGAGACCGCGACGGTTCTGGCCAATTACATCCGCATCTTGGGCTACGATGCCTGCAGCCATTCGGCCACCACGACGGATGTTGATCTCAACCGTCTGGCGATCTCCGCCGGTCTGGCCATCGTTGGCCGGGATGGCATGATCGAAAACCCCTATATCGGCCCGCGCTTCGGTCTGGCCGTGGTGACGACCACTCTTGAACTCGCGCCGGATTTGCCGCTGCGCGCGCAGAATTTCCGAGACCGGCTCACCGCCAAAGGGGCAGGATGGATGCTCGGCTATGCGGCACCGAAGAATGCCAGCAACAACGTGGCCTTCGCCAAGCGCCGCTTCAAAGACAGCCGATTTCCGGTTGAAAAACTCAAGCGCGTCGACAAACCCACCACCTATATCGACGAGGATCGCATCCCGCGCAGTCCGAAGAGCAGCGAATTCTTCCTCCGCGCGGCGTTCGGCGACCTCGGCAAGGCCGCGCAGGATGCCTCGAAGGACGGCTACTCCGTCGTCAAGGCACCGCTGGCCGCGGCGCTGCGACTGGCGCTGAACGTCTACTCCCTGCTGCAGCGCGGCGACGCTGCCCCGGTCGCGGTCGACGGCTACGACAACCCGCAGCGCAACGCCGACATGGTCAAGGCGGCGATGCTTTTTCTCGGTGCCGATCTGGCCGGAATCTCGCGCGCGCCCGCCTGGGTCTGGTACTCGCACCGCCAGGACGGCACCGAAATGCCGGTTGCCCATCCAAGAGCGATCTCGGTGATGATCGACCAGGGCCATGAGACAATGGAGGGCGCCTCTGGCGACGATTGGATCTCCAGCGCCCAGTCGATGCGCACCTATATGCGCGCCGGTCTGGTGTGCGGGGTGCTCGGCCAGCATCTGCGCAATCTCGGCTTCAGCGCCACCGCGCATTCCGCCGCGGACAGTGACGTGATCCAGACCCCGCTGATCCTGCTCGCAGGCCTCGGCGAGGTGAGCCGGATCGGTGACATCATCCTCAACCCGTTCCTCGGGCCGCGTCAGAAGACGGGGATTTTGACCACGGATTTGCCGATGGTTGAAGACAAGGCGATTGATTTCGGCCTGCAGAATTTTTGCGACTCCTGCAACAAATGCGCACGCGAATGCCCCTCGGGGGCGATCTCGTCCGGGCCTAAAGTGATGTTCAACGGCTACGAGATCTGGAAAGCCGATGTCGAGAAATGCACGCGCTACCGGATGACAAACCCGGCAGGTTCAATGTGCGGTCGCTGCATGAAGACATGCCCGTGGAACCTCGCCGGATTGGTGCGCGAGGCCCCGTTCCGCTGGGCGGCGATGAACATGCCCGGCACCGCCAAATGGATCGCCCGGCTTGACGATTGGCTGGGGCGTGGCCGGATCAATCCGGTCAAAAAATGGTGGTGGGATGTCGCCAATGACGGCACCGGCCGGATCGTCAAGGCGAAAGAGACCAATGCCCGCGAACTGAACAAGCATCTCGATCTGAAATTCGAAGACCAGACCTTGGCGGCCTATCCTGCGCCGCTGATGCCGCCTCCCGTACCCGCACCGTTTCCGATTGATCGCGAGGCGGGGATCGCCGCGTACAAATCGCTGCTCACGCCAGAAGAACACCGGCAGCGGATTGCCGAGGGCGAGGTCGAGAACCTGGTTCCCGGCGTGGTCAAGCGCGCCGGCCCGGCCCCGGTGCTGGTCGCGAAAATCGGCCGCCGTTGGAAAAGTTCCGCCGATGGCAAGATTGATCTGTTCGAAATCGTCTCGCGTGACGGCGCACCGCTTCCGACATTCGAGGCGGGGGCGCATATCGACGTCACCGTCACCCCGCAATTCATCCGTCAGTTCAGCCTGGCCAGTGATCCGGCGGCTCCTTCAACCTATCTTCTCGGCATTCTGCGTGAGGATCAGGGACGGGGCGGGTCGATCAAGATCCACCAGATGTTGAAACCAGGTCTGCCGGTGGTGATCTCGCAACCGCGCAACCATTTCCCGGTGATCAAGGAAGCACGCCGCCACTTGCTGATGGCAGGCGGGATCGGTGTGACACCGCTGATCGCGATGGGGCATGAACTGCATCGGATGGGTGCTGACTTCACGCTCTACTACAAGGCACGCACACGCGCCCAGGCGGCGTTCATTCCCGAGCTTGAAGCCGTCCCTTGGCGCAATCGCGTGAAGTTCCATTTCAGCGACGAAGACCGTCTGAACATCGCCGACGTGCTCGGCGGATATCAGAGCGGCGATCACCTCTACACCTGCGGACCGGCCGAATTCATGGACGCGGTCTTTGCGACAGCCCAGGACAATGGCTGGAGCGAAGAGTCGCTGCACCGCGAGTATTTCTCGGTACCCGAAGGTCCCGCCTACGTGAATCATTCGTTCGCGCTGGAATTGAAACGCTCGGGCCGCACGATCATTGTCCCGGCCGACAAGGCCGCAACCGCCGCTCTCGCGGAGGCCGGGATCAGCATCGACGTAAAATGCAGCGACGGTCTGTGTGGTGTTTGCAAAACCACCTATTTGGACGGCGAGGTCGAGCATCGTGACTATGTGCTGAGCAAGCAGCAACGCGCTTCGTCCATCATTCTGTGCTGCTCACGCGCCAAGAGTGCCGACGGCAAGATTGTACTCGATTTGTAGATTTATCGGGTGCGAACGACGATCTGAGTGCTAAAAAGAAACAACGCAAAACAAAAATACAAAACGGGAGGTCAGGCGATGCGCAAAATGACACGGCTTTTGGCGGCTGCTGCAGTCGTCGCGGGTCTGGCGGTGGGACCGTTGCACGGGGTCAGCGCTCTGGCGGACACGCCGTTCAAAATTGGCGTCATCGTCCCGCTTACCGGGCCTTTCCAATCGATCGGCCGTGAGGTCGATCAAGCGATCAAACTCTATCTCTCGCAGCATCCGGAACCTGTCGCCGGTCGGACATTTGAGATCGTGCTGCGAGACGACGGTGGCGTTCCCGACACCACGCGCCGTGTCGCGCAGGAAATGGTGGTCAAGGACAAGGTCAATGTGCTGTTCGGCTTTGCACTGACACCGTTGGCCCTGGCTGCAGCACCGGTGGCAACCCAGGCGAAGATCCCCGAGATCGTCACCTCGGCGGCGACGTCGTCGATCACCGCGCAATCCCCCTACATCGTTCGCATCGCCCAAGTCACGCCCACGCTCGGCATGGTTCCCGCCGAATGGGCGTTGAAGAACGGGGTGAAGCGCGTTGTCACCGTGGTCTCCGATTACGGCCCGGGCTACGACGTGGAGAAGTGGTTCTCCGACACGTTCAAGAAGGGCGGCGGCGAGATTATCGAAAACCTGCGCGTGCCGCTCGCCAATCCGGATTTCGCACCGTTCCTGCAACGCGTCGCCGATGCGAAGCCTGACGTGATGTTTGCCTTCGTTCCAGCCGGCGTCGGCTCAATCTTCGTCAAGCAGTTCGTCGAGCGTGGCCTGGACAAAAGCGGCATTCGCTTCATGGCGACAGCCGACGTGATGGACGACGACATCCTCAATGCGATGGGCGATGTCGTTCAGGGCGTCACCACAGCCGGGCCGTATAGTGCCGCGTTGGACAACCCGCAGAACAAGGCCTTCGTCGGCGCCTTCCAGAAGGCCAACCCGGCCAATCGTCCGAACTTCATCGCCGTCTTCGCCTATGACGGGATGCAGTTGCTGGCCAATGCCATTCTGAAAACCAAAGGCGATAGCGATGGCACAGCCTTGGTCGAGGCGATGAAGGGTATGCAGTTGAGCAGCCCGCGCGGTCCCGTGACAATCGATCCAGCAACCCGCGATGTCGTTCAGAACATTTACATGTTCAAGGTTCAGCGCGTGAATGGACAGCTCTACAACGTGCCGTTCGAGACCATCCCGGCGGTCAAGGACCCAGCGAAGTAACACCAAGTCCGTCGCAGACAGCTCTTCAACCAATCACGTTTTTTTTGAGGTTAATCGGTTTGGACTGGCGATGAGCCAGTTCCACGATGGTTTGCTGGGCTCCGTTTCCAATGATGGGCGGGGCGGTCACGCCTCAATGAAAATCTCGATAAAGTTCTTGCCGTTGTCGATTTATCGAGATTTCATTGCAAACCATCCCGTCGCTTGCTAGTTTTCCCGCAAAATGGGGAAACGAACCATGGCTTCAGCCGGGTCAGACGCGCATGCGCCGATCGTTGCGATGCATGTCATCAACAAAAGTTTCGGCGGCACCCGCGCTGTGGCCGATGTGGATTTCGACGTTCGTCCGGGCGAAGTGCACGCGCTGCTCGGCGGCAATGGCGCCGGGAAATCGACGCTGATCAAGGTGCTCGCAGGGGTCCATCAGATGGATTCCGGCGAAGTCCGCATCCACGGCAATATCGTCAATCCGCTGACCGACCGGCTGCCAGTCGCTTACGTGCACCAGGATCTGGGACTCGTCGAATGGATGAGTGTCGCCGAGAACATCGCCCTCGCCACCGGCTTTCCCCGCCATCGCGGATTGATCGACTGGGACGCTGCCGCCGCCCGCGCTCAGGCGGCCCTTGAACTGATCGATTGCCCGATTGCGCCCGACACCCGCATTGCCGATCTCAGCCGCACCGACAAATCCATCGTCGCCATCGCCCGCGCCTTGGCCACCGAAGCCGACGCCGTGGTGCTCGACGAACCCACCGCCTCGCTGCCGGAAGCCGAAGTCGGCCGCCTGTTCACCGTGCTGGACCGTCTGCGCAGCAAGGGGCGCGGCATGGTCTATGTCTCGCACCGTCTGGACGAGATTTTCCGCATCTCCGACCGCGTCACCGTGATGCGCGACGGCGCGCGTGTGGCGACGTTGAACACGCGTGACACCAATCCACGCGAACTCGTCAGCCTGATCGTCGGCCGCATCCCGCCACATCCGCCGTCGCGAGTGGTGATCCGCGACGGCGCGCCGGTGCTGAGGCTGAAAGGGTTCTCCACCGCCGAGGCCGGTCCGGTCGATATCGAGGTCCGACCCGGCGAGATCGTGGGTTTCGCAGGCCTGCGCGGCGCTGGGCAGGATTCCATCGGACGTGCGATCTGCGGCATCGAGCCGCAGGTTGGCGGCCAGAAAATCCTCAGCGGCACGGAAGTCCGCCACGCGATCCCCGCCGATGCGGTGGATGACGGCATTGCCTTCGTCTCATCCAAACGCACCGAGGAAAGCGTCGCCCTGCCTTTGGCGATCCGTGAGAACCTGTTCGTCAACCCGATCGTCGAAGGCCGTCGATGGTTCTCGCCGCTGTCCGAAGCCAAAGAGGCGGTGCTCGCCCTCTCCCGCCTGCGCGATGTCGATGCGCGCCCGCTGGTCACCGAACCCGCAATCCACACCTTCTCCGGCGGCAACCAACAGAAAGTGGTGATCGCCCGCTGGCTCGGCCAATCGCGTCGCGTGCTGGTGTTGGAGGAGCCGACGATGGGCGTCGATGTCGGTGCCAAATCCGACATCTACGCGCTGTTGGACCGCCAAGCCGCCTCAGGCGGTGCAGTGATCGTTGTCTCCTCGGACCTCGAAGAGATCGCCGCCCTCTGCCAACGCTGCCTGATCTTTGATCGCGGCCGGGTCTCCACCGAACTGCATGGCGCCGAACTCAGCGTCACGAACCTATTGGAACATGTCGGCGGCGCGGGTGTGCCGGTCGGCGAAGGAGCCTCACTGCATGTCTGACGCCACCAAGTCCAAAGGCGGCCTGTTCCATCTGGTCTCGACACACGCGTTGCTGTTGCTGACGGTGGCATTGATCGTGTTGTTCTCCCTGCTGATGCCCAACACCTTCCCCACCATGCTCACGCTGCAATCGATCCTGTCCGACAAGGCGGTGATCGCGTTCCTGGCGCTGGCCGAGATGGTGGTGATCTCCGCCAACCAGTTCGACCTTTCCACCGGCTTCGGCGTGAGCCTGCTGCACTCGCTGGCGATTGGCTTGATCGTCAACAACGGCCTGCCCTGGGGCCTCGTTGTGGTGATCATCCTCTGCTGCGGGCTGTGCATGGGGTTCATCAACGGATTGCTGGTGCGCAAGGCAAAGATCGACAGCTTCATCGCAACCTTGGGCGTCGGCACCATCGCCTACGGCTTGGCCGGTTGGTACACTGGGGGTGAGCAGATCATTGGCGAATTGCCGAAAGGCTTCATCGCCATCGACCATATCCGTATGCTCGGCATCCCACTGCCCGCCTGCCTGGTGATCGTGCTGGCCTTCGGGATGTGGATCGTCTTCGAATATCTGCCGATTGGCCGCTATCTCTACGTGATCGGCGCCAATGAGCGCACCGCCGAACTCACCGGCATTCGGGTCGACCGGATGGTGATCGGCGGCTTCATGGTCTCCGGCCTGATCACCGGCGTGGCGTCCTTGGTACTCGCGGCTCGCATTCAGGTCGGGCAATCCAATGTCGGTCAGGAATTTCTGCTGCCAGCCTTTGTCGGCGCGCTGTTGGGCGCGACGACGGTCAAGCCTGGGCGCGTCAATGTCTGGGGCACAGTGGTCGCCGTGCTGATCCTGGCGGTGGGAATTTCGGGGATTGAACAAATGGGTGGCGCGTTCTTCGTCGAACCGCTGTTCAACGGGGCCACACTGATCGTCGCTGTCGGGATGGCCGGATGGGCGTCACGGCGGCGGTTGCTGGCATCGCGTGATGCCGCACAGGCGGTGCGAGAGAAGACCAACAAGGCCGAATTGGCCGGATCACAGGGAGACAACACATGAAACGCTTTGCCTTCGGCGTCGCCGTCCTGGCGATGACCACCACGCTGGCCCATGCCCAGACCGTCACCACCGGCCCACTGCCGAGCATGGACGATCTGCGCGCCAAAATCGCCAAAGCCACCGCCCCAGTCACCACCTGGGAAGGCCCCACCACGGGCCCGAAAGCCGCCAAGGGCAAATCGGTGATCTATATCTCCGCCGACCAGCGCAATGGCGGGGCACTCGGTGTCTCCAACGGTGTGGTCGAAGCGGCCAAGGCCATCGGCTGGGACGTGAAGATCATCGACGGCCAGGGCTCGGTACCGCAACAGACCGCGGCAATCGGTCAGGCGCTGGCGCAGAAGCCGGACGGCATCATCCTCGGCACCATTGACGCGCTCGGCCAGAAGACCACCATCGAGAAGGCCATCGAACTCGGCATCAAGGTTGTCGGCTGGCACTCCAACCCGAAGCCCGGCCCGATGGAGGCCCCGGCCGTGTTCGCCAACATCACCACGCCGCCTGAGGCGATTGCGACCATGGCGGCCGACTACGCCATCGTGCAATCCGGCGGCAAGGCGCAGGTGGCGGTGATGCGCAATTCCGAGACGCTGATCGGCCGCACCAAGGGCGACCTGATGCGCGCCCGCATCGAGAGCTGCGCGGATTGCAAAGTGCTTTCCTTCGACGTGATCCCGATCGTTGAGACCTCGACCCGCGTTACCCCGCTGACCTCCTCGCTGATGCAGCGCTTCTCGGGTCAACTGACCTGGATGCTGGCGATCAACGACCTGTACTTCGACTTCGCACTCCCCGCACTGCGCTCGGCCAATGCACCGGCTGGCGGCCCTCCGTTCCTGGTCTCGGGCGGTGATGGTTCGGTTTCAGCCTACGGCCGCATCAAGGAAGGCAATTATCAGGTGGCAACCGTGCCGGAGCCGCTCAATCTGCAGGGTTGGATGGCCATCGACGAGCTTAACCGCGCGTTCAACGGCGCTCCGTGGAGCGGCTACGTCACCTCCGTGCATCTGGTCACCAAGGACAACGTGTTGAAAGACGGCGGCGAGAACAACCGCTTCGATCCGGACAACAAATATCGCGATCACTACAAGGCGATTTGGGGCGTGAACTGATCCACACCAACCCGTCGTTGTGAGCGAAGCGTAGCGATCCAGAAGTCGTAGACACTTCCCGTTGACTTCTGGGTCCTGACGCTTCGCTCAGGACGACGAGAGAAAGCTGAACACACCATGCTGCAATCCTACTCCCCAAACATCGAATTCCTCGGCCATTCCGATCAGGGTGGCCGCCCGGATGGGGTGCAGGTGATGCTGCATGCGGGCCATCTTTATATCGGCCACATGTTCTCCGACGGCATCACCGTGGTGGATGTGCGCGACCCGCGTGCGCCCGCAACGGTGAACTTTATCGCCTGCCCGCCAAACACCCGCTCGCACCACCTGCAAGTGGCGGAAGGGCTGATGCTGGTCACCAACTCGGCCAATATCTGGGCGATGCAGCAATACCAGTCGCAAGACCAGTATTTCACCCAGTCACTCGCCGACAGCTTCACCAAGCGCCAGCGCAACTTCACCGCGGGCCTGCGGATCTTCGATCTCGCCAACCCCGCCTCCCCACGTGAGATCGGCTTCTGTCCGGTCGAGGGAATCGGCTTGCACCGTATCTGGTGGACGGGCGGGCGCTACGCCTATGCATCCTGCCATTTCGACGGCTACACCGACCACATCCTGGCAATCTTCGACGTCGCCGACCCGACCAACCCTACCCTCGCCGGAACTTGGCACATGCCGGGAATGCACCGCGATGGTGGGGAGGAATTGCAGGCGCGGCGCGGCAAACGCTGGGCGCTGCACCACATGATCACCGCAGGCCAGTACGGGTACGCCGCATGGCGCGATGGCGGCTTCACCATCCATGACCTCTCGATCCCCACCGCACCGCGACTGATGTCGCATTGCCTGCTCTCGCCCCCCTTTGCCGGTGGCTCGCACACACCGCTGCCGCTGCCGGGACGCGGGCTTTGCCTACTCGCAGATGAGGCAACATCAAATAGCTGTGCCAACGGCTTGGCCCACACTTGGATTTTCGACGTCCATGCACCAGAAAACCCCATCCCGTTCGCCACCCTGCCGCAGCCCAGCGAGCGCGATTACTGCGCCGTCGGCGGCAAATTCGGGCCGCACAATCTGCACGAGAACAGGCCCGGCACGTTCCAGAGTGAGACGCTGATCTTCGCCACTTGGCACAATGCCGGTGTGCGGGTGTTCGACACCACGAACCCGTTCCAGCCGCGCGAAGTCGGCCACGTGGTGCCTGCCGCTCCCGCCAAACTCATCGATATTCGCCCTGGTGCGGTGCCGGTGACGCAATCCTGCGACGCGCTGGTGACAACCGATGGGATCATGTACATCACCGACACCAATGCCGGTCTCAGCATTCTGCGCTACCTGGGATGAAGCCCGCGCCAGCCGAACCAACGATCACCCTCGCCTCCAGCGTGTACGCAAGCCTGCGCGACGATCTGCTGCGCGGCACGTTGCCGCCGGGCACGAAGCTGCGCGTCGAGTGGCTGGCAGCGCAATACCATGTCGGTGCGTCTCCGGTGCGCGAGGCGTTGAACCGTCTTGCCGCTGAACGCCTGATCGACCGGCACGACCAGCGCGGGTTCTATGCTCGGGCAGTGTCATCGGCGGATTTGGAGGAACTCACCCGCACCCGCTGTTGGCTCGAGGAGCGTGCGCTGCGAGAAAGCCTCCTCAACCGCGATGCCGAGTGGGAGGAGACATTGGTGCTCGCTCTGCACCGGCTCAGCCGAACCGAACGGCATGATCGCGCGACCGGTGAGCCCAATCCGGACTGGGAACCCTATCACAGGGCGTTCCACGTCGCGCTGATCGCAAATTGCCGTTCACATTGGCTGATGGAGTTCTGCGCGCAATTGGCCGATCAAGCGTATCTCTACCGCCAAATCGCCCGCTTTCATGCAACTGAAAGACGCAACGATCTCAGCGAGCACGAGACGATCGCACGCCACGCCATCGCCGGGGATGTGGAACCCGCCGTGTCAGCCTTGATGGCGCATTACCGGCACACGTTTCTGCTCTGCAGCAACGGATTGCCGACCTCGCACCTCTAAGCCGATCTGCAACTCCTGATCCGCTATCACCCCATCATGTCGGGATAAAGCCGCAACAGCCAAATCGCCAGCGCCAGCCATGGACCAAAGGCAATTTGCTGGCGGCTGCCCAGTTTGCGACCATGCTGAGCCAGCGCCACAGCGATCCCGATCAGCGCTGCCAAAAATACGATCCACGGCAATTGTTCGGCTCCGACCCAGGCTCCCCCTGCTGCGAGCAGCTTTGCGTCGCCAGCACCCAATGCGTCGATACCGTGCAGGCGGCGCCAGAGCCCGGCCAGACCTGCAAAAGCGCCCCAGCCGATTGCGGCCGCGATGGCACGGTCGGGCAACATCGTCGGATCAAACCACCAAGCTTCTGCAAACCCCGCCAAGATCAGCGGCAAAGTGAGGGCATCCGGCAGCAGCATTGTCTCCAGATCGGTCCAGGCGAGCGCCAGCAATACCCAACCCAGCACACAATCGGCGAACATCGTGGGTTCGCGTTCGGCCAGGATCACCCAAAGCACCACGCCCACCGCGGCGAGTTCGATCCACAGATGAAACCGGTCAATCTGTCTCCGGCATTGCCGACACCGCCCGCGCAGCACAAGGAACGACAGCACCGGCATCAGATCGCCCGGAGCAAGCCGGGTTCCGCATCGCGGGCAGGCCGAGCGCGCCCACATCACCGGTTCGTCCTGCGGCAGGCGGCGGATCAGCACCCCGAGCAGGCTGCCGATGAACGGCGAGACCAACAGCAAAATCCAGCCATCCCCCGCCCGATTTTGCCACATCTCAGCGCGACAGCCGGTTGATCAGAGCACCATTCGGATCGTTGGAGCCCGAGGGGCGCAGCCGCTGCAATTGATCCGGCACGGACGCGGCTCGGCGCAGAACGTCGCGCATATCCTCCGTCAATGCCTGTGCATCACGCTGATCGCGCATCACATGCGGGGTGATCAGCACCAGCAATTCGGTGCGGGCGCGGCTATTTGCCTGCGTGCTGACCAGCGCCCCCAAACCGGGGATGTCCTTCAGCCAGGGCAGTCCCTGATTGCCACGGCTTGAATTGTCGCGAATCAGCCCGGCGATGCCGATGGTCTGGCCGTCCTGCACCGCGATGCGCGAAGTGACGATGCGCTGCTGGAAGGTAGGGCTGTCGATGCCGGACGATTTGGTGGACGTGGTGTCGACGTCGCTGACCTCCTGCGTGATGTCCAGTGTCACCAGACCGCCGCTGTTCACCCGCGGCACGATGTCCA
>CAITEF010000135.1 GCA_903891315.1 uncultured Rhodospirillales bacterium
GACCAGCGGATTGCCGCTGTCCATGCTCAACAGCCAATCCACCTTGGCCGGTGCATTGCCGGTGCGCTCAACGCTGGTGGTGACGACCACGCCCTCATCGCGTGCGGAGGTCTTCTGCAAGATGATGTTCACACCGGCATAATCGCCGACCTTGCTGGTGATATTCTTCACCAGGACCTTGTGGAACAGCTCGATATAGCCCTTCTGTTCATCCGGAGAGGCGGTACGCCAGAAGCGACCGAGGCAGAAGCGGCCAATGCCGTTCACGTCGACCGCCTTGTCGATGATCTGCTGCAATGCTACCGCCTTGTCGGCCGTAGAGCCCGGGCCGTTCACCGCGCCGGTGAGTTCCTTGATCATCTGCGTCATGAACGCGGTCGCACGATCCGTGTTTGTGTCCGCAAGCGCTGGTGTGGCGGCGAGAGCCAGCGGCGCCAAGGCTGTCAGCGCCAGCATCTGGCGGCGCGAGACGGCGTGCATGGATTTCGTGTCAGCAGACATAGTGTGTCCTAAGCTCACTGTTGTTTGGTGCCGGAGGCCGCGTCGGACTTGCGCTGCGGGAACCAGGCCGGAATGGTGGCCTTGGAATCGTCGCGCGCGTCGTCGATTTGTGACTGTCTGTGCTGGCGATACAAGCTACGAATCGTTGCATATGGGTCCAGCGCCTGGCCGGTGATCTTGTCCAGATCGTCCAGAACCCGCGACCGTGCATCAAGTGCCGAGATGAAGGTCTTGCCGTAGCCGATATTCTTGTCGGTGTTGTCATTGCCAACCCAGGAGAACGGGTTGATCGCATAGTCGATCCCCATCCCACCGGCTTCACGCGGGCTGGAGGGGCCGAACAGCGGAAAATACAGATACGGGCCGGACGACACACCCCAGAGTGCGAGGGTGATTCCGCCATCGGCATCGTGATCGGGCCAGCCGAGATCGGTCGCCACGTCGAAGATGCCGCCCAAGCCCAGCGTGCTGTTGGTGACGAAGCGCATCAGACTGTCACCGGCGCGACGCGGATGGGTCTCCAGGATGTCGTTGAACATCTGGACCGGCATGCCGAGATTGCCGAGGAAATTGTGCACATGATCGCGCACCGGCTCCGGCAGCACGGCCTTGTAGCCGATGGCGAGCGGGCGGAAGACGTAATGGTCGAATTTGTCGTTGACCGCATAGACCACGCGGTTGGTCGGCTCCAGCGGATCATTGGTCTCGCGGAATTCGGCCACCGCGTCCGGATCATTGGCCGGGGGAGGTGTTGCACAGCCGGCCAGCGAGGCTGCGAACGCGACCGCGCCCAGAGCCGGGAACCAGCGGGAAATTCGTCCGAAACCAGACATCAAATACCCCTGCCTATCTCTTACCGACCGGACAACCGCCCGACTTCGCGCAGGCACATGCCTCTGCGCATTCTGTGCTGACTTAGGCGCGATTCGCCTGTTCCACCAGAGGCGGCCAAATGAATTGTTCGTTGGCTGAACCATCTGCCAGTTGCGGGTTAATCCAGAAACTCATAAAGATGTCTTTATGAACCAGGATCACACCTCGCCCGTTTCCCATTCCTCCCTGCCTGATTGGCTGCGCGGACCGCGCGTGCATGGGCTTCCGGCGCTGGACGCAACGGCCGCACCGCCCGCCTTGTCCTTCGAGTTCTTCCCGCCGCGCACCGAGGCGTTGGAGACCCAGCTTTGGGCGTGCGTCCGCAGGCTGGAGCCGTTGGCCCCGCATTTCGTCTCCGTTACCTATGGCGCTGGTGGCTCGACGCGGGAGCGGACGCATCAGACGGTGACCCGTATCGTGTCGGAGACCAATCTCACGCCCGCAGCACATCTGACCTGTGTGGCGGCTTCACAGGGTGAGGTGCTGGACGTCGCACGGCGCTATTGGGATGCGGGCGTGCGCCATATCGTGGCCCTGCGCGGCGACATGCCCAATGGCGATGCCTATGCGCCGCATCCGGACGGCTTCGCCTATGCGGCCGATCTGGTGGCGGGGCTGCGGCGGATCGGCGATTTCGAGATTTCGGTGGCCGCCTATCCCGAGATGCATCCGACGGCGGTGTCGGCGGAGGATGATCTCGACAATCTCAAGCGCAAGCTGGATGCCGGGGCGACGCGGGCGATCACCCAGTATTTCTTCGACACCGGTGTCTATCTGCGATTCCTCGACCGCTGCCTTGCCGCTGGGATCACCGCGCCGATTGTGCCGGGGATCATGCCGGTGTCGAATTTCGCCCAGGCGGCGAAATTCTCGGCGATGTGCGGGGCGAGTGTGCCGGGGTGGCTGGCGCAGATGTTCGAGGGCACCGAAGAGGACGCGGAGACGCGGCGCATGGTCGCGGCGATCGTGGCGGCTGAGCAGGTGCGGTTGTTGCGGGCGAATGGGATTGATCAGTTCCATTTCTACACGCTGAACCGGTCGGATTTGACGTATGCGATTGCGCATATTCTCGGTGTGCGGCCAAAACCAGCCAACAGCGCAGCGCCGAAATAGATTTCTCTGATTGATATGCAATCTGACGATATGACGGGAACTTATTGCCTGATCATTTCTCGCACAAACGTGAAATCATCGGCGTTCGGTTTTTGAACAAAACGGCATTGAGATGTGCTTCGATAGTGATGGCCCGTAAAGCCATCACTTCTGGAGCGTTGTTCATGTTCAAGTATTTCCTTGGTCTTGTCATCGCCACCGCGGCGATCTCCAGCATCACGCTCGTCAGCCGCAGTGAAGCCACCCCGCGCCATGTCGCAGCACCGGCTTGTCTTGCCATCGCCCCCGGCGTTTGCTTCTCGGGCAGCGTGGAGTGGGTCGCCAGCCAGGCCGAGAAGATCGGCTCGCCTGCTGCTGCCATGGTCGAAATGCAGGGCGAGGCGATCTGATCCCAGCCGCCCGGCCGCGTTTTTCAGCCGTATGTTAGAGTGCGTCGGGTTTCGGTTGAAGCAACCAAAACCCGACGCACTGTATACATACAGTCAGCGGCTGACATTCCAGAACAACGGCACTGGCCCCTTCAGATGGCCGGTGAGGTCAGCGCGCCAAGCAGCGCTTTGGCGGTAATTGCCGAGCGGAATGTAGGCGACGTCTTCGAAAACCTCAGCCTGGATGGCGGTGGCCAGACGCT
Source organism: uncultured Rhodospirillales bacterium (assembly GCA_903891315.1). Lineage (GTDB taxonomy): Bacteria > Pseudomonadota > Alphaproteobacteria > Acetobacterales > Acetobacteraceae > CAIQQQ01. The sequence continues at coordinate 3,119 of CAITEF010000135.1, forward strand.
TGCGCTGTGCCGGGTCGGCCTCGTCGAGCCATTCATCGCGCAACGCTTCGATCTTGGCGTTGCTTGGCCAGCCATACCACGCCGCTCCGCCATTGCCGCGCAGGGCCGGTGCCGATAGCGGGTCGAGGTAATCGGCGGCCGGGAACGAGGTGCAGAACAGCGACCAGCCGCCCTGGTCGAGCGGCTCTTTTTTCGCGCGACGCTGCACGACGGTGCCCCAATCCATCGCCGCATCGTCGATATTCAAACCGATGGCTTTGAGCTGGGCGGCAACAACCTGGCTCATCGCGTCGTAGAATGGCTGATCGGTCGGGTGCATCAGCAGGATGCGCTCGCCGTTATAGCCCGACGCCTTGACCATCTGCCGCAGTTCCGCCTGGCTGCGACCACCGCCGAGGCGGTCCATGCCCGCTGCGTTCTCGCTCTCGGTGCCGCGCAGGAAGCAGCCGATCGGCGCGTCATAGGCGGCGGTCTCGTCGCCCATGAATGACTGCATCACCTGCGCCGGGTCGATTGCCGCAAGCATGGCCTGGCGCAGCGCCTTGTTGCTGGTCGGGCCCTGCAGGTGGTTGGGCCGCAGCACCGGATACAAGCCGTAAGGGTCGAGCCGGTCCACCACCACGTTGCGGGATTTCTTCAGTTGCGGGATCAGATCGGGCAGCGGAATCTCGATCCAATCCACCTCGCCGGTCTGCAACGCGGCCGTCGCCGTCGCCTGATCGGGCACCACCCGCCATTCGATCCGCTCGATCAGCGCGCGCTTGGCACCGGTGGTGAAACTCGGTGCCTCGTTGCGCGGCTTGTAGGCGTCGAAGCGTGTGAACACCGACAGGTTGCCCGAATTGTATTCCGACGCCACAAACCGGTAGGGGCCACTGCCGACCACCTCGCCGATCTGCTTGAACGCGTCGAGGCTGGCGATCCGCTCGGGCATGATCACCGGCGGACTCGGCTGGGTCTTGGCCAGGGCGAAGGGCAGCGCGGGAAATGGCTTCTTGAGCCGGAAGACCAGCGTGCGGTCATCAGGGCTCTCCAGCGCATCGAGCCGGGCGGCGATGGTCTGGCCGAGGGCATCACGCTTCATCCAGCGCTGGAGCGAGGTGACGCAATCCTTGGCGGTGACCTTGCTGCCATCGTGGAACACCAGCCCCTCGCGCAGCTTCATCGTCCAGCGCTTGCCGTCATCCTCGATCCGGTGACCCTCCACCATCTGCGGCGCAGGCCGGAGGTTGGCATCGAGGCCGTAAAGTGTTTCGAACACCAGAAAAGCGTAGTTGCGCGTCACCGTCGCCGTCGTCCAGATCGGATCGAGGCTCGACAGATTGGCCTGCGGCACAAACACCAGCGGTTTGGCCTTGGCAGGCTGCGCGATGGCCGGGCGGGCCAGGGTGACCGCCGCACTGGCGGCCAGGAAACGGCGACGTTTCATGATTGTCCTCCCGAGCAGACAAGAGACGTGGCGTTGCTGTGGATTTGGATGGTTGTCCGCACGTCCCCCCGATCATGTCGCAAAGCCCGCGCGATTGACACCCCGCCCCCGGCGCTGTCTCGCAATCTCGGCCTATCGCAAGAAGCGTCGATAGAGCGGCTTGAGCAGAAACGGGCTGAGAAACAATGGCAACTGTGCCAATGCCATAAAGAACCTGACACCCGGATCAGCGGCCACAGGCAGCACCGCCAGATACAGCGCCATGTTGCGGTTGCCGACCATCAGACCCGCCGAGCCTGCGTCGCGGCGTCCCATCCAGACGAAACACAGCGTCGCCACCGCGTTGAGGCCGAAATTGAGCACGACGCTGACCAGCAAAGCCTGCGTCACCCAAGCTGGGTCGGTGAGCATCCGGGCGAACAGCCCGTCCATCACCGCGAAACCATAGAACACCACCAGCCACACCACCGCCCCGTCCACCGCTGGGCCGAGCGGTTCGAGCCTTGCCGGGCCGATGAGCACGCGCAAGGCAATCGAGATCAGCAGCGGCACACCCACCACCAGCGCCAGCCGCAGCATGAAGGCACCCACGCCGATATGCAGGTCGATCCCGGACAGAAAATAGGCCATTGGCGGGCCGCTGAGGGGGACGATGAAGATTGTGGCCAGCGTGGCCAGCAATGTCAGCTCCGGATCGAGCCCCACGAGTCGCGCAAAGGCGGCACCGGACGTGGCCGACGCCCCAGTTGCCGTCACGATGGCACCCGCCGCGATCACCGGATCGACTGGCAGAGGGGTGAGCAAGGCCCAGGCGATCAGCGGTGAGACGACAAGCTGGAAGCAAACAATCGCTGCAATTCGTCCCGGTCGGCGGAGATGCCGCAGCAATGCCACCAGATCGACGCGCAACAGCACCAGCGTCATCAGCGAAACGACGTTGGGGGTGATGAACCAGGCCATCGCATGCGCAAGCGAGGGCAACAGCAATCCCGCCACGATTCCCACCGCAAGCAAGGTCGAACCTTGCCGTGCCGACCATGCCAGCGATGCCACCACCGCACCGGTCACGGCGTTTTGCGTGTTCGCCACCTGTTCTATACCTTCGAGACAATGCCCAACTATCTCTCCGGCCTGAATGATGAACAACGCCTTGCGGTCGAGACGACCGAAGGGCCGCTGCTGGTGCTCGCGGGGGCGGGGACCGGCAAGACGCGGGTGCTTACGACCCGCTTTGCGCATATCCTGCTGACAAGACGCGCTTTTCCCGGCCAGGTGCTGGCGGTGACCTTCACCAACCGTGCCGCCCGCGAGATGCGCGAACGCATCGCATCCATGTTGCAGGAGCCGGTCGAGGGCCTGTGGCTGGGCACCTTCCACGCCCTTTGCGCCCGCATGCTGCGCCGCCACGCCGAACATGTCGGACTCACCTCAAACTTCAACATCATCGACACTGACGACCAGCTTCGTCTGCTCAAGCAGGTGATGGAGGCAGCGCGACTCGACACCAAGCGCTGGGCCCCGCCCGCCTTGATGGCGATCATCCAGCGCTGGAAGGATCGCGGTCTGACACCTGCCCGCATCACCGCCGCCGAAGACGCCGACTTCGCCAACGGGCACGCGAAACAGCTATACGCGGATTATCAATCCCGTCTGCGCGCGCTCAACGTGGCGGATTTCGGGGATTTGATGCTGCACATGGTGGAAATCCTGCGCGGCCATCCGGATATTCTGGCCGATTACCACCGTCGCTTCCGCTACATCCTGGTCGATGAGTATCAGGACACCAACACGATCCAGTATCTCTGGCTGCGTCTGCTGGCGCAGCGACCGGAGGGCCAAGCTCAGAACATCTGCTGTGTCGGCGATGACGACCAGTCGATCTATTCCTGGCGTGGGGCGGAAGTGGAAAACATCCTGCGATTCGAGCGGGATTTTCCAGGGGCGAAGATTGTTAAGCTAGAGGCTAACTATCGCTCCACCGCGCCGATCTTGGCGGCGGCGGCCTCGCTGATCGCCAACAATGAGGGGCGTCACGGCAAGACGTTGCGGCCGGGGCGGAATGACTCCCATGGCGAGGCGGTGCGGGTGGTCTCGCTGTATGACGGGATCGAAGAGGCGCGGATGGTGGGCGAGGAGGCTGAGCAGTTGCAGCGCCGCGGCAACAAACTGAGCCAGATGGCGGTGCTGGTGCGCGCCGGGTTTCAGACGCGCGCTTTCGAAGAACGCTTCATCGTGTTGGGCTTGCCCTATCGCATTGTTGGTGGCTTGCGGTTCTACGAGCGGGCGGAAATTCGCGACGCGCTGGCCTATGCGCGGCTGATCCAGCAACCGGCGGATGATCTGGCGTTCGAGCGGATCGTCAACACACCGCGCCGGGGTGTCGGCAACTCCACGCTGCAATTGCTGCATGAGACCGCGCGGGCGCAGGAGATTCCGCTGCTGGAGGCGGCCACCCGGTTGATCGCGTCGGGCGGCATCAAGGGCAAGCTTAAGGAGTCGCTGAACAATCTGCTCAACGGCCTGCTCCGCTGGCGCGAGCAACTCGGGCGCGATGGCCATGTGGTCACGCTGGAAACCGCGCTTGATGAGAGCGGCTATACCGCGATGTGGAAGGCCGACAAATCGGCGGAGGCACCGGGGCGGCTGGAGAATTTGAAGGAATTCACCCGCGCGCTGGCCGATTTCGAGAGCCTTGCGGGGTTCCTCGATCACGTCTCGCTGGTGATGGAGAACGAGGAACGCGCCGAGACGGATCGGATCTCGGTGATGACGATGCACGCCGCCAAGGGGCTGGAATTCGACACGGTGTTTCTGCCCGGTTGGGAGGAAGGATTGTTCCCGAGCCAGCGCAGCATGGACGAGAACGGCAACAAGGGGCTCGAAGAGGAGCGGCGGCTGGCTTATGTCGGCATCACCCGCGCCCGCCAGCGCGCCATCATCTCCTTTGCGGGCAATCGGCAGATTTATGGCAATTGGCAAAGCTCGATCCCGAGCCGGTTTCTCGACGAACTCCCCGAAACTGGCGTCGAGCGCAAAGGCTCGGCCTCGATGCAGCGCGAGCGGATGTTGCAGCAGCCGGTGTTCTCCTCGGCATTTCCGATGACGGCCATGCGCAAGCCGCGCCAGATCGAGTCGTGGGAGAAGCCCGCCCGCCCGGCGCAGACGGCGCGGTTCGGGGTGGGCAGCCGGGTGTTTCATGAGAAATTCGGCCCTGGCACGGTGAAAGCCGTGGAGGATGACCGTCTGGATATCGATTTTGACAAATCCGGCAGCAAACGCGTGCTGGATCGCTTCGTGGAGCCCGCATGACCAAAAACCGCATCTCCCGCCACGCCACCGGGCTGGAGACCATCCGCGTTGAAGTGCCGGAAGAGGCGCTGGAAGCGTTCGAGGCAGCGCTCAGCGAGGCTTGCGGGGCGATCGGGTTCTTCCTTGATGAAGAGACCAGGATCTGGACGGTCGAGGGCGTCAAGGAACGCGGGATGTATGAGGACGAACTCGCCTCTGCGCTGGCGATTGCCGTGCTGGTGACCGAGGTGGACCCGGTGGTCACCCGCTTCGAGACGCCCACCGATGATTGGCTGGCGCGCACGGCCTCGGCATTTCCGGAGCAATTGGTGGGGGAGCGGTTTGCCATTCGCGGCACGCATCTGACCGACACCGCGCCCACCGGGCGGATCGAGATTTTGGTGGATGCCGGGGTGGCGTTCGGATCGGGCGAGCATGGCTCGACGCGCGGCTGTCTGCGGGCGCTGGAGGGGATTGCGCATCGGCGGCCGCAGCGGATTCTCGATCTCGGTACCGGCTCGGGGATTTTGGCGATGGGGGCGGCGAAACTGCTGCATCGCCCGGTGCTGGCCACCGATATCGATCCGTGGAGCGTGCGGACAGCGCGGGAGAATGCGCGGCGCAACCAATTGCACAGGCAGTTGCGCGTGCTGCGCGCTGATGGCTGGACCAGCCCGGTGCTGACGCACAACGCGCCGTATGATCTGGTTTTTGCCAATATTCTGGCGCGTCCACTGACGATGATGGCGCAGAGCCTGACCCATGCGTTGGCCCCGGGTGGCACGGCGATCCTGGCGGGGCTGCTCGCCAGCCAGATCAACTGGGTGCGCGGCGCGCATCGCGGGCTGAAACTGGAGCGGGTGATCCGCGAGGGGCAGTGGGCGTGTTTGGTGTTGCGCCGCGCGGGGTGACGTCGTGACGTAGGGCGTGTGTGGACGGCGGCGTGAGCAGACGATACCTATCGTTCGACAGAATTGGGCGGAAACCTGTCCGCCCCAACGCGTCATTGCAAGCGCAGCGCCGCAATCCACCGCGATGCAGCCAACCCAGCGATGGATTGCGGCGCTGCGCTTGCAATGACGGGGAGATGTTGGTTCAACCCGGACCAATCCCGTTCTAGTCGCGCATCAGCGTTCGGGCTTGAAAGTGAGTGCAGCCGATGATGTCTAAAACCAACGCCGATCTTCCGCTGGTGGCGGTTATCATTCTGAACTGGGCCGATGAGGCGGCAACGATTGCGTGTGTGCGCTCGGTGCAAGCAAGCACTTACCGGAACACCCATATCTACGTCGTCGATAACGGGGCGACTGCGCAGACCCAGGTGGCTTTGGCCGAGATCGCGCCGCTGGTTGAGATGATCCCGCTGGCGGAAAATCAAGGCTATACTGGCGGCAACAACGCGGCCATGCGGCGTGCTCTGGAGACAAATGCGAAATACTGCATCCTGCTCAACAACGATGCGGTGATGCCACCTGACACGCTTGAGAAATTGGTGGCGGAAGCAGAACTCCATCCGGAATTCGCCATTGTCAGCCCGATGATCCGCGAAGCCGGCCGCGACACCTATGAAGTGACCGGCTATCAATTGGCTCTCAACGGGCGGTCGGTGATCAACACCACCGATCCCGAAGAATCGCAGCGTTGGCAGCGTGAATCGCCGAAAACCTTTCTGTTCGTCGGCACCGCGATGATGATCCGCACCGACGTGCTGCGACAGGTCGGGCTGCTGGATGAGCGGCTGTTCGCCTATTGCGAGGATGCCGATATCTGCCTGCGCTGCATCGAGGCGGGGTATCTGATCCGGGTTTTGCCGGATTGCGAGGTTCTGCACGAACCCAAGCCCGC
>CAITEF010000136.1 GCA_903891315.1 uncultured Rhodospirillales bacterium
GGCACGATGATGACGCTTGTGGCGTAGTGCATCTGGATGCCGGCGTCGGAGGCCTGGGTTTCGCGTTCGGTGCCGGAGACACCTTTGCCCTTTGCCCTGGCAGGAGCGGCTCCGAAGTTCGAGAAGAGGACGTTGGCGACCGAGCGGTTCATCGCTTTGGCCATCAGCAAGGTCAGCAGCAGGCCTGCCGCGCCAACCACCATGCCGGCAATCATCAGCGCCGGATTGCTGAGCACGAACCCTTCGAAGCCAACGGCAAGGCCGGTGAAGGCGTTGTATATCGAGATGACGACCGGCATGTCGGCGCCGCCGATCGGCAAGGTCATCAGGATCCCGAAGACCAGAGCAAGGGCGAAAAAGATCGTGATCCAGGTTGCTGTCGGCAGGACCGGAGCCATGCCGACAAGCCCGGGCACCGCGATCCATGCACCCACTGCGACTACGGCCAGGAATACGAGCCCGTTCAAGATCCGCTGGCCACCGAACCTGAGCGGCTTACCGAGCACGCCCTGAAGCTTGGCCCATGCGATCACGGAGCCCGACATCGACACCGCGCCGATGGCTGCCCCAAGCAATGTCACAACAAGCTGCGGTGCCCCATGCGACCTGTTCCCGAACAGTTCGACCGAAGCGATACCGCCAGCTGCGCCGCCGCCCATGCCGTTATAGATCGCGACCATCTGCGGCATGGCAGTCATGGCGACCCTGCGGCCGACGAACCATGCACCGACGCCACCAATGGCAAGCGCGGCAATCGCCAGCGCCAGATTGACCACCAGCCGAGGCCTGACAGCCGCATCGACCGTAAACGCATAGAGAAAGCTGACGAGCACCGCCGCGACCATTCCGAAGCCTGCAACCCGAATGCCGGAGGCTGCGGTGGCAGGGGATGACATCCGCTTGAGGCCGAACAGGAACAGGAACGCGGCGACCAGATCGGTTATGCCGATCGCCCATTGCGAAATCACGGCGAGCATTTCCCTCACCCCTTCTTCTTGGGATGATGAACTTTGGCGTGACTGTGATGCTGGTTTGCCGAACCGCTGATCTTGAACATCGCCAGCATCCGGTCGGTCACGGCATAGCCGCCGGCGGCATTGCCGGCGCCGAGCAGCACTGCCAGGAAGCCGACTGCCTGCTCCAGCTGCGTGACGGCGTTGATAAGGGAAAACAGGCCGCCGACGACAACGATGCCGTGCACGAAGTTCGAGCCTGACATCAGCGGTGTGTGCAGGATTGCCGGCACATTCCCGATGATCACCCACCCGGCAAATCCCGCCAGCATGAAGATATAGAGGGCTATAAGCCCGGTGATCGCGATGTCGGCGTTCATGACGGTTGTCCCATGATCATCAAGCCGCTCGCGCCGGGTGACTGCCTGGCTTGGCCTGCGAAGCCCCGGGCTTGCCGTCGCTGCAAAGCTTGCCGTCATGAGTCAGTGCGGTCTTCGCCAGCACCTCGTCGGTCCAGTCGATCGTGATGATGTTGTCGTGCAGCATCAGCGCGAGCAGGTTGTACTGGTTCCTGGCGTAGAGCGCGCTGGCGTCTGCTGCCAGATGCGAAGGAACATTGATCGGCGCGACAATGGTGACGCCGCCAATTTCGATCGTCTTGCCGGGCTGGGTGACGTCGCAGTTGCCCCCGCCTTCAGCCGAAAGATCAACGATGACCGCGCCGGATTTCATGCCGGAGACTTGCGCCTTGCTGATCAGCTTCGGCGACGCCTTTCCCGGGATGGCCGCGGTCGTGATGATCAGATCGGACACCTGGATGTGTCTGGTCAGAACCGCGTCGACTCTGGCTTTTTCGTCCGTCGAAAGTTCCCGGGCATAGCCGCCCTTCCCGGTGGCATCCACGCCGGTATCTACGAACGTCGCGCCCAGCGACAAGGCTTGCTCGCGCGTTTCGGGCCGAACGTCGTAACCCTCGACCACGGCCCCGAGCCGCTGGGCGGTGGCAATTGCCTCCAGCCCTGCAACGCCCAAGCCCATCACCAGGACCTTGGCCGGCCCGATGACCCCAGCTGCAGACGTGATCTTGGGCAGAACGCAGTCCATATGCGTCATTCCCAGCGCGACAGCGTAATAGCCGGCAAGCGCGGACTGGCTGGACAAGGCGTCCATGGCTTGTGCCCGCGAGATGCGCGGAATGCGCTCCATCGCAAAACAGGTGATCTTGCGGGCCAGCAGGCGTTTGACCAGTTCGGGCTCGTTGGCCGGATAAACGAAGCAGATCAGGACCGCCCCAGGCTTCATGGCATCGACGACGTCGAGCGCCGGAGGCTGGACACACAGAACCACGTCGGCATCCGCCACCATGGCGGCGCGATCATCCATCAAGATGACATCGCCATAAGCGGAAGCAGCCAGGCGGATGGCCTCTGCTGCGCCGGTCTGCATGTGGAGCCTGGCTCCCAGCCTGGTCAGCTTGGGCACAAGCGGCGGAACCAATGCCACCCGGCGCTCGTGAGGCCTGGTCTCTTTGAGAACAGCGATATTGACGTACATTCCACGCTCCACCCATGGACCGATCGGCGGGTGCCCGACGCATGCGCCGGGCACCGATTGCTGGATTGGCGTGGATCAGGCGGGTGCTTTGACCGCGTGGGTGCGAACCAGCTTCTTGTTCACAAACTGCTGGATGCCCATGTCGCCAAGTTCGCGCCCATATCCCGAATCCTTGACGCCGCCGAACGGCAGTTCGGCATCGGTCCAGTCGATGTTGTTGATGAACATCATCCCGGTCTCGACCCGCGAAGCAATGCGCTTTGCGCGCGCAACATCCCGCGTCCAGACCGAGCCGCCGAGGCCGAAGTCGGAGTCATTGGCGAGCGCGATCGCTTCATCTTCGTCCTTCACCCGGAAGAACAAGGCGACCGGGCCAAAGAATTCCTCGCGAAACGCTGGGTTAGCCGGCTTGATATCGGTAAGGATGGTTGGGGCCATGAACGAGCCTGGACGGTCGATCCGCTTGCCGCCCATGACCACCTTGGCGCCATGGGCAACGGCACCGTCGACTTGCGCGAGCAGATCGACCAGCGCCTGTTCCGTCGACAACGGACCAAGCGTGGTCTTTTCGTTCATCGGATCGCCGGGTTCAAGCGCGCCCAGGGCGGCCCGAAACTTCTCGAGAAACTTGTCAGCCATGCTCTCGACGACGATGAAGCGCTTTGCAGCGCAACACGTCTGGCCGGTGTTGTACATCCGCCCCCACACGGCCCACGGAACCGTCAGATCGAGATCGGCATCTTCAAGCACGATGAACGCATCGCTACCGCCCAATTCCATCGATGAGACTTTGAGATTGCGCCCGGCGCGCGATGCGACGCTGCGACCCGCCGCAACGCTGCCGGTAAGCGCCACGCCCTTGATCCGCAGATCGTCGATGACATGGTCGGACTGCTCATGGCTGATCAGCAGGTTGGTATAGAGCCCGATTGGGGCACCGGCTTCGATCAGCAGCTTCTCGAACGCAATCGCGCATTGCGGCACGATACCCGCATGCTTCACCAGCAACGTATTGCCGGCCATGAGGTGCGGACCGGCAACCCGGGCGAGCTGGTAGTATGGGAAATTCCAGGGCTCGACACAGAAGATCACGCCGATCGGGCTGCTCTCCATATGCGCTTCGCCATTTGTCGGATTGAGCTTTACCGGTGCCAGGAAGCGCTCGGCGTTCCTGGCATAATAGGCCATGATCCGGGCACTGAACTCTACCTCACCGCGGGCTTCACCGATACGCTTGCCCATTTCGAGAGTCATGATCCGGGCGAACTCGTCGGCTCGGGCGTGGAGAATCTCGCCAGCCTTTGCGATGATCGCAGCGCGTTCGGCATATGACGTGTGACGCCAGGTTTCGAAGCAGGCCTGAGCGGTCGCGATCTTCGTCTCAAGCGGCGCATCGCCGACGGGATTGAAGGATTCGACGAGTTCGCCGTTGAACGGATTGAGGCTCTGGTAAGTCATGGTTTGGGTCTGCCTTTTTGAGGAAAGCGCCGCGCCCCCGAGCGACCGGGGTAGCAGCGACGAATGGCAATTTCAGGCTTCGATGATCACCTTCAGCGCCTTGGTCTTGGCGGCGTTGCCGAAGGTCTCGTACGCTTCGAGGATAGCACCGAGCTTGAAGCGGTGGGTGATCAGCAACTTCGGGTCGATCTTGTCCGCACCCAGCACCTTGAGCAGCATCGGCGTGCTTGACGTGTCGACAAGGCGGGTCGTGATCGCGATGTTGCGATCCCAGAGCCGCTCCAGATGCAGCGTTACCGGCGCGCCATGCACGCCGATGTTGGCGATGACCCCACCTGCAGCGACGATCTTCTCACAAAGCTCAAAGGTTGCCGGCACGCCGACCGCCTCGATCGCGGTATCGACACCGCGCCCCCCGGTCAGCTTCATCAGCGCTTCGACCGCGTGACCATCGGCGCTGTTGATAGTCCTGGTTGCACCGAAGCGCCTGGCCACTTCGAGCCGGTTCTCGTCGAGATCGATCATGATGATCTCGCCGGGCGAATAGAACCGGGCGGTCAGCAGGGCAGCAAGTCCGATCGGTCCGGAGCCGACGATCGCAACAGTGGCGCCGGGCTGCACCTTGCCGTTGAGTACGCCGCATTCGAAGCCGGTGGGCAGAATGTCGCTCAACATCACCAGTGCCTCTTCGTCGGCACCGTCGGGGATGGGGTACAGGCTGGTGTCGGCATGCGGAATGCGAACATATTCAGCCTGCGTGCCGTCGATTGTGTTGCCCAGGATCCAGCCCCCGGTCGTGCAATGCGAAAACATGCCCCTGCGGCAGTATTCGCACTTACCGCAGGCGCTGACGCAGGAGATCAGCACGCGGTCGCCTGGTTTGAAAGCAGTGACCGCCGAGCCCACGCTCTCGATCACACCCACGCCTTCATGGCCGAGGATGCGACCCGGTGTGCAACTCGGCAGGTCACCCTTGAGGATATGCAGGTCGGTGCCGCAAATGGTTGTCTTGGTGATCTTGACGATCGCGTCGCCCGGCGCGCCGATCTCGGGCTTGACGTGATCCTCGAAGGACTTTTTGCCCGGGCCGTGGTAGACCAATGCCTTCATTGTCGACAGCTTCGTGATTGCATTCATGTCTGATACCTTACGGGCTCGGGAAACGGTTTGATGCTTGATGTGCCCGCCATGCTGCGCAGCATCTCGGATGGTCACCAGCCTCGGGAACTACTCAACCGAGACGGGTACGGGCTTGGGCAACCCTGCCTTTCACGCCACCCCGAACGCCGAGCATTGCGCTATTCGGCGTGCTCCAGAGCATCGCTGGTGCTCTTCGGACAAAGCCCCTCATGGACATCAACCCGTGATGCGCCAGCCGTTTCGAGGACATATCGAGCGATGGCGATCCGACTCGACGTGTCGTGCACCATAACAAGATAGGCATCGGTCTTGATGGCGGTCTCGTATTGAAGCACGCTGTCCTTCGGAATGCCGATCCCGTAAAGTGCCGCCGAGATCGCGCTGACTCCACCGACCAGAGCCGCGCCTTCCAGCACCCCGATGGCGATCAATCCCAGATAGCCGAGCGCGACCACGGGGCCGACCAGCGGAACAGTCACAAATATTCCGCCGAAGAACAAACTCCACAGCGCGCCCCAGAAGGCGCCGCGCGCTCCCCACAAGCGGATACGGTCACCCTGATTGTAGAATCCGGTCACCTGTTCATCGATATGATAGCCTTTGCCGACAACGCTCAAATGCTTGATGTCGAAACCAGCAAGGCCAAGATTTTTCACAGCGGTCTCGGCATCGGCATGGCTGTCGAATGTAGCAACGGCAGTTGCCGGATATGTGGTGGTTTCGGTCATGGGTTTCTCATTTTCATTAGTTGGCGAACGGAGGAGTTTGGGAGAGTATTCCGCTGCTTGGCTGGCGAACCTGGATCGTACCGGCGCCGACTGATCCACAGCAGCCTCGGAAACTACGCAGCAAGGATCAGGCCGAAAGGCTGAGTATTTTCCGACCGCATACAGCGCATGGCCTTCGGGCCAGACGGTTGTCTCCAGCCATCCCGGACGGATCGGCATAGGACCCGGAGACACAGCTTGCCCAGATTTACCCGGTCTCGTTCGCCTGACGCGCTATTCAATCCCGCGTCGGCGGGAGCCTTCCAGCTGGACAATCGCATTGTCATGGCCCCGCTCACGCGCAGTCGCGCCGGACCCGGGCTGGTGCCGGGACCCTTCGCTGCCGAATACTACCGCCAACGGGCATCCGCCGGGTTGATCATCGCCGAGGCGACGCAAGTCTCTGCTCAGGCCCAGGGCTACGCCGACACACCGGGCTGCTATACCGAGGAGCAAGTTGTCGGCTGGCGCAAGGTGACCGATATGGTCCACGCGGAGGGCGGCACCATCGTCGTGCAGCTGTGGCATTGCGGCCGGGTCTCGCACACCAGCTTTCAACCCGGCGGCCGGGCTCCGGTTGGACCTTCGGCGATCCGGGCGCGCATCAAGACCTTCATCGGCAACACAGGTGTCGCCGCTTCCGCCGCGAACGGAACCTCACCCCGTGACGACATTCCCGGGATCGCATCGAATGATGGCACCGGCTTTGTCGATTGCTCGATGCCGCGAGCGCTGGAAATGGACGAAATCCCAGGCATCGTCGACGACTTTCGGAATGCAGCATCCTGCGCAATGGATGCCGGTTTTGACGGTGTGGAGATCCACGGTGCCCACGGATACTTGCTGGACGCGTTTCTTCGTGATGGTACCAATCATCGATCCGATGCCTACGGTGGATCGATTGAGAACCGCGCACGATTGCTGCTGGAAGTTGCCCGAGCATGTGCGGCCGAGATTGGGGCAGATCGCCTTGGCGTGAGGCTTTCACCAGTCTCCACTGCCGGCGATTCTTTCGACAGCAATCCGCAGCCGCTGTTCGAACACGTCGTTGCTCAACTGAACCCCATCGGCCTGGCCTACGTTCACGTGGTCGAGGGCGATACTGGTGGCGCCCGGGACAACCTGCCGTTTGACTATGCCGCCCTGCGGGCGCGCTTCGACGGGGTATGGATGGTCAACAACGGCTATGACCGGCCCATGGCAATCGAGGCTGTGGCGAGCGGACGGGCCGATCTGGTGTCGTTTGGCCGGGCTTTCCTCGCCAATCCCGATCTCGTCGATCGACTAAGGCATGATGCTCGGCTGAACCCGATGATGGATGCTGCCACCGTTTACGGTGGCGGAGCTCACGGTTACACCGACTATCCCACCTTGAAGCAGGAGGGAACCCTGCGGCAGCAATTGGAGACGGTGCCGGAATAAGGCGCCGAGGTGTCGGATATGAACGGCACAGCCTCCATCTGGACAGAGATCGCCGCCTGGGTAGAAGCGATCGGCGCGATTGCGGCAGTGATCGGCTCGGGTCGGGTAGCCGCAAGGGAATCGCGAGCTGCCCGCCAGCGCGAGGAACGCGCTGCCGCAGCCGCGGTCTTGAAGGAGGCGCGCGACGTGCGGGCGACCAAGACAGCCGCGCTCAATCTGGCCATCCTTGCTACGACCCAGATCCACGATCTGCACGATCGGCTGGTCGATCAAGCTTGGCGTGGCCGTGTGACTCGGGTGTCAGCCAGCCGCGCCCTGCTGGCCACCGAGCGAATGTTGACGTCCTTTCCGATTCAGTCACTAACCGACTCGACCGCCATGGTTGAATTTTCGCGCTTTCCCGCCTCGTTGGCCACTGCCGCGGAGATTTACGCGAACCTGGAAGCCGCCGTGCGCGCGGCAAAGGAGGCTGATCGCGGTGCCATGTTCGACGCCAGTAATGAGCAGATGGCGAGGCTCGACCAGGCCACCAGCCGGCAACTCGCTGCCCTCGCCAAGTCGCTCGGCCTCGAAATCGCAGCGCTGCCGGGCATTGCTCTCGCCTCGCACTGACACGGCAGTTGTCGCCTTCTCTGACAACACGGCAGCGAGAGGTTATGGATATGGTCCTGGCGGGCCATCCCAGCAAGAATATCGCCGTTGATCTGGGAATTAGCCAGCGTACTGTCGAAAATCATCGCGCTGCGGTCATGCACAAGATGGGCGCGAAGTCGTTGCCCGAACTCGCCCGTAAGGCCCAAGCTGCC
>CAITEF010000137.1 GCA_903891315.1 uncultured Rhodospirillales bacterium
AGAAGCCAGCGGATTTGGAGTAGATCCTTCGCGTCTTCGCCCCGAATGGGGCAGCCACAAATCAGCCCAGGGCATCCGACTGCTGTCGGTCACGGCGGTGACGCCCTGGGACGACCACGTCAATTGTGCCTCAAGCCCTGAAGGGGCGGCACAGTGTATGGATTTGTCTCCCCCTTTCAGGGCTCACGGATCAACGTTTAACCCAATCCCAGGGCGTTGCCCTGGGCTGATTTGTTCAGTCCCTTCGGGCCAAAAACTGAAGAGCGCGAGCCCTGGTTGCATTCTCGCCAATAAGCATCGGGATTCTAGCCGTGTCTCGGGCCATTGTTTTTTAACGCCCAGATCTCGTCATCCCGATCCTGGATCTGACGGTGATGACCAACGGTCTCGACCGCATCCAATTCGCCATCATGTTCATTATCAACATGGAAATGGCGCTGATCCACCCGCCCTTCGGCCTCAATGCCTTCATCGTCAGCTCAGCCTCGAAACTGACGGTGAGCGAAGTCTTCTACGGCACCATCCCGTTCTGCGTGGCGATGATCTTGGTGATGATTTTGGTCGCGGCCTTCCCGCAGATGACGCATCTTCTGGGATGACCGACGCCGCCGAAGCCTTGGCGCGTGTGCTGCGGCCGAATGACACCATCCTTGTCAGCAACGGCACCGCCGAGCCGAGTGATCTGATTGCAGCCCTTCTCGAAGTGGCACCCGGCTTCCCCGGTCTGCGCGTCATCCAGATCACCACCAGCGGTGCCGAGCAACTGGCGGAGGCAAGCGGGCAGGGGGTGCGTCTGTTCTCACCTGCCCCAGGCCGCAAAACGCGGGTGGCGATCAGCGAGGGCAGGGCGGAATTGCTACCCGACTCCCTCGGCAGCCTCGCCCGCCAGATCCGCAGCGGTGTACTGCGCATCGACGGCGTTCTCAGCCGGTTGGGCCCGATCCAGGGTGCGTCCACCTATCCCGGTATCGCGATGGACATCACCATCCCGGCTTTGGCGGGCGCACGCTTTCATCTGTCCGAAGTCGATGCCCGAATGCCCAGAATTCGCGCGCGGCATCTGGTCGAACTGCCCCGTATCACCCACGTCCTCCCCCGCAGTGACGGCCCCCCGGCAGTCGCCGAACGACCGCCGCTGGGTGCCGCCGCCGCCTTGGTCGAGCATCTCGCCACCTGCATTCCGCGTGGTGCGACACTCGAAGTCGGCCTCGGCCGTCTCGCAGCCCTGCTGCCCGCAGCCCTGGTCGGGCGCAACGGCCACGCAATGGCCACCGGCCTGTCGGGTGATGAGACGATTGCACTCGTGGAATCCGGCATTGTCGACCGCCCGGTTATCCCAGGCGAGCCCGCCATGGTCGTCACCTCCGTTGTGCGGGGTTCGGCCGATCTCTACCGATGGGTCGACGAAAATCCGGCTATGCGTTTGGCCGACGCCACCGAGACGCATGATCCATCCCATCTCGCACGCCTGCCGCTATTCACCGCGCTGAATGGAGCGCTGCAGGTCGATCTGATGGGCAACGCAAACAGCCTGATGGTGGGCGGACGCCTGCTCGGCGGCGTTGGCGGTGCGCTCGATTACGCTGTCGCCGGTGCCATGGCCTCAGGCTCGATCATCGCCCTTGAATCCCGCAGCGGACGCTTCCCGGCCATTGTCCCCATTGTGGAACGCGTAACGATCCAAGCCAGCTTCGTCACCCATGTCGTCACCGAATACGGCGTGGCCCACCTGCAAGGAAGGTCTTTGCGCGCACGCGCCGCAGCTCTGATCGCCATCGCCCATCCCGATGACCGCGACGAGCTCAAACGTGCCAGCCGCGTTATTGAATAAACCGCGCCAGAAACGCTCGCGTGCGTTCATGTGATGGGTTGCCGATCACATCCTCAGGGCGGCCTTGTTCCACGATCTGTCCGCCATCCATGAATACCACCCGATCCGCCGCCTCCCGCGCGAACCCAATTTCATGGGTGACGACAATCATCGTCAGCCCCTGTCCCGCCAGATCGCGCATCGTGCCCAACACCTCGCCGACCAGTTCAGGGTCAAGCGCCGATGTCGGCTCATCGAACAAGATCAGTTGCGGCTTGATCGCCAGCGCCCGCGCAATCGCCACACGCTGCTGCTGCCCGCCGGAGAGTTGCCGAGGATAGGCCGACGCCTTGTCCGCCAGACCAACGCGACGCAACAACTCGTTCGCATACGCCGTCGCCTCGGCCTTGCTCTCCCCATGCACTCCCACCGGGGCCTCGATGATGTTCTGCAGCACATTCATATGCGGGTAGAGATTGAACTGCTGAAACACCATCCCGATCCGGCCACGCTGCTTCGCCGCCGCCCGCGCTGCGAGCGTGACCAGCCGGTTGCCGCGCAACTCATAGCCAATCTGCTCGCCACCGATCTCAATCGAGCCCCGATCCATCGTCTCCAGATGGTTGATGCAGCGCAGAAACGTCGATTTGCCCGAGCCGGACGGGCCAAGCATCACCACCACCTCGCCCGGCATCACATCCAGATCGATGCCCTTCAGCACGTCGAGATGTCCGAACGCCTTGTGCACATTCCGCGCGCGGACCAGCGGGCTCATCGTGCCTCTCCCGCATCCGCAAGCACCGGCTTGGCACTCGGATTCCCGCGATCACCCCGCGCATAATAGCGCTCGATAGCGGACTGCCCGACATTGAGGATCGAGGTGATCAGCAAATACCAGATCACTGCCACCAGCAGCATCGGCACCACCTGGAAGGTCCGATTATAAACCGCCTGCACCGAATACAGCAGATCGCCCATCGCGATCACACTCACCAGCGAGGTTGCCTTGATCATGCTGATCAACTGATTGCCGGTGGGCGGAATGATCGCCCGCATCGCCTGCGGGATTACAATCCGCCACAACGCCCGGATCGGCGTCATCCCGAACGCGCGCGCTGTCTCGGCCTGGCCAGGGTCAACCGACAGCAACCCGCCGCGAATAATCTCCGCCATATAGGCCGCCTCGTTCAACGCAAGGCCCGCCACCGCCGCCGTCAGCGGGGTGATAACGTCATTGGTGTCCCAATGCCGGAATTCCGGTCCGAACGGGATGCCGATGGTGAGCTCGGGGACCAGGGTGGACAGATTGTACCAAAAGATCAGCTGCACCAGCAGCGGCGTGCCCCGGAAGAACCAGATATAGAGCCCGGCCAGAATGCTCATCAGCCGGTTGTCAGACAGCCGCGCCACCGCCAGCACCAGCCCCAGAATCACCCCCAACACCATCGAGACAATCGTCAGGCTAATCGTCACCGAAAGCCCATGCAGGATCGACGCTGCCGTGAACCATTCGGCCACCACCGGCCACTCGAAATTCCCGTTATGCGCCGTATCCCAGCCGATCTTCCCAACCACCAACAGGGTGACTGCCCAGAACGCCCTACGACCATACGGCACCGGAGCGCGTGCCCGCGCGACATCACGCAGCGCCAGATCTCGGGCGTCGTCGAACGGGTGGGGAGTGCCCCCCACGCTATGATCCCCTTTTCGTCGCCAGATTGAGGCCCGGCGCCTGGAGCATGTTGCCCTCCAGACCCCATTTTTTCATGATCTTGGCATACGTCCCGTTGGCGAACAGTATCTTGAACGCATCGAGCACCACGGCGCCCAAGGCTGAATCCTTCGGCACCACCGTGCCCTGGAAGATGTCCTCAAACCCGTTCTTCTGGCCGGTTCCAGCCAAGGTCAATTGCCCGTTGGTCTGCGAGACGAAATAGACCAGCGGTGCCTGAGAGGAGAAAAATGCATCCGCCCGGCGCGAACGCACGGCGAGGATCGAAGTCGCCTGATCGGTGAAGGATTGCACCTCAACCGCAGGCTTGCCCGCCTTCACGCACTCTTCCGATTGCTGCTTGATCACCTTCTCCGCCGAACCCGCCGCCATCACCGAGACGCGCTGCCCGCAAGTGTCGGCGATCGAGCCAATATGCGTCGGGTTGCCCTTCTGAACCGCGAAGACCACAAATTCCTGCACCCAATCGACAAAATCATTGGCAGGCTCGCGCTCCGGATAGTCACCCACCGGACCAGCCGCCAATTGATAGCGGCCGGATTTGATCCCGGCGAGAACGGCGGCCAACCCGCTCACAGTCTCATGGCGAATCTTCAATCCAAGCAGACCGCCAATCGCCTCCCACAAATCCGCACTGGCCCCGGTCAACGCGTGGTCGTCCCCGACGATCTCGTAAGGCGGAAACGATCCATTGTTGACCGCCACCAACTCGCCCGAATCCAGGATCGATTTGGGCAACCTTGCCCGCAACGATTGGTCCACATTCTGGGCGCTCGCCTGCCCGAACAGAAGAGCGATGGAGACGGCGGTGGACGCGATTGCCAGTTTCAATTTCATCTTCGTGCCTCTTCGTGTCTGCGCGGAGGGAGCCGTTTGCCGTCACACTATGGCGTGCTGCGAAGCCTGATTGGGAAACAAAAACTGCGGAGTGATGAGCGTTTTCGACAGCCCCTGGGCGTGAAGCTCGGTGCAGAAGGCGGCGATCATCGCCTCGTTGGCGCGAAATCCATTCGCATCCCAATGCCCAGGCAGCGACTGTGCAACCTGGCGCATCTCGTCGATCAGCCACGGCGTGGTGTCGGCATAGCGCAGGCGCTTTTGCATCCACACCCGGTAGGATTGATCAAGCAATTCGCTCAGCGCCTGCGGCAGCCAAGGATGCGCATCGGCCAACGCCTGTTTCACGCCCAGGATATGAATTCCCGGCACGAACCCAACATCGTTGAAATAATCTATCTCAGCCTGCCGAAAATCCGGCACCAATTGCCGGAACGGAGCGCCTGCATCGAAGAAGCCCGGTGGCATGAACGGCATGAACACCGCGTCCAACTCGCCACGATCCAACATCTCCAACAACGGCGTGTCGCCCGCGACCGGCTCGATCAGCCCAAGCCGCCCATAACCCGCCAGCCGG
>CAITEF010000138.1 GCA_903891315.1 uncultured Rhodospirillales bacterium
AGTTCATTCCCCGCCACTCCGGTTGACGATGGCTCTCAATTCGTCATTGCGAGGAGGGAACCGACGAAGCAACCCAGGAGTGATGCCAATTGGTTCCTGGGTTGCTTCGTCGCGAGCGCTTCTCGCAATGACGAAATGAACAGGCATCATTCGGCTGCCTTCGGCTCGGCGTCCCACCAAGCGCGCAGCCGCAGACGCTGCCGCTCGAACACCAGATAGATCACCGGCGTGGTGTACAGGGTGAGCAACTGGCTCAGCAGCAGACCGCCGACGATGGTGACCCCGAGCGGAAAGCGCAGCTCCGAGCCGGTGCCCTGGCCGATCACCAGCGGCAGCGCGCCCAGCAGGGCGGCCATTGTCGTCATCATGATCGGACGGAACCGCAATAGACACGCCTCGCGGATCGCGGCATCCGGAGTCATGCCGTGATCACGCTCGGCCTCGATGGCGAAATCGATCATCATGATGGCGTTTTTCTTCACGATGCCCATCAGCAGCACGACGCCCACCAAGGCCACGAGCGAGAGATCCTGCCCGGTCAGCATCAGCGCCAGCAATGCCCCGATGCCTGCAGAGGGCAGGGTGGAGATGATGGTGACCGGGTGGATGATGCTCTCATAGAGCACGCCGAGGACAATATAGATCACCACCACCGCGGCCAGGATCAGCCAAGGCTCGGAGGCCAGCGATTTCTGGAACTCGGCGGCATCACCGGAATAGGTGCCGGAGATCGTGGCCGGGATGCCGAGTCGGATTTCAGCATCGGCGATCTGCTGCACCGCGTCGCCGAGCGATTGCCCGTCGGCGAGGTTGAAGCTCAGCGTGATCGAGGGGAACTGCGCCTGATGGGTGACGACCAGGGGGGCGGTGATCCGCTGCAGCCGCGCAATCGCCGACAGTGGCACTTGCGCGCCGCCAGTGCCGGGAACCCGCAGGCGCAGCAACTGGGTGGGATCGGTCTGCCACGCCGGATTGGCCTCCAGCACCACGCGATACTGGTTGGACTGGGTGAAGATCGTGCTGATCTGCCGCTGTCCGAAGCTGTCATAAAGAATGTCTTGAATGGCCTGCATCGTCACGCCCAGCCGCTGGGCGGCGTCGCGGTCCACATTGACGAACACCCTGAAGCCGTCGTTTTGCTGGTCGGAGGCGACATCCTGCAACGCGGGCAGATTCTGCATCTCGGCGACCAGACGCTGGGTGAATTGGCTGAGTTCGGCCGCGTCGGTGTCGATCAGGGTGTATTGGAACTGGGTGCGGCTGACGCGGGTGCCGATCTGAATGTCCTGGATCGGCTGCATGAACACCGAAAGGCCAGGGATGCTGGCCATGTGCTCCATCAGCCGAGCGACGACCTTCGTTGCCGCGTCGCGTTGGCGGCGGGGTTTGATGACGATGGTGATCCGCCCGGTGTTGGGCGTGGCATTGATGCTGCCCGCACCGACAAAGCCCACCACGTTGACCACGTCGGGATCGCGGCGAATCAGCTCCATCGCCTGATCCTGCAGCGCGGTCATGCGCGGGATCGAAACGCTCTGCTCCGCCTCGGTGACGGCGACGATCACCCCGGTGTCTTGCAGCGGCAGGAAGCCCTTGGGCACCACGATATACATCGCCACCGTCCCGAACAGTGTGGCGGTGGCGATGACCAGCACCAGGGTCTGGCGGCGCAGCGACCAATCCAGCGTGGCGCGGTAGAACGCCAGCATGCCCTCGAAACCACGCTCGGCCCAGCGCCCGACCAAAGTGGGCTTGTCGTGCTCTTGGCGGAGGAATTGCGCCGACATCATCGGTGTCAGCGTCAGCGAGACCATCGCCGAGACGATGACGGAAACCGAGAGCGTGACCGCGAACTCGCTGAACAGGCGGCCCACCACGCCTTCCATGAACAGCAGCGGGATGAACACCGCGATCAGCGAGACGGTCAGCGAGACGATGGTGAAGCCGATCTGCGAGGCCCCCTTGAGCGCCGCCTGCATCGGCGTCTCGCCCGCCTCCAGATAGCGCACCACGTTCTCGATCATCACGATGGCGTCGTCGACCACGAAGCCGGTGGCGACGGTGAGCGCCATCAGCGAAAGATTGTCGAGCCCGTAGCCCAGCAGCGCCATCACGCCGAAGGTGCCGATCAGCGAGAGCGGCAGCGCCACGGCGGGGATGAGTGTTGCCCGCCAGGAGCGCAAAAACACCCAGATCACGCCGATGACGAGGACCACCGAGAGAGCGAGCGTGAACTCCACGTCGGCGACCGAAGCGCGAATGGTGTCGGTGCGGTCGCTGACCACCGAGAGCTTGATGCCCGACGGCATCGCCTGCTCCAGAACCGGCAGACCGGCGCGGATGCGCGACACCGTCGAGACGATGTTCGCCCCCGGCTGGCGCTGAATGTCGAGCACCACGGCGGGAATGCCGTTGAACCGGGCGGCGACGCGGTTGTTTTCCACCCCACCCACCACGGTGCCGACATCGGACAGCCGCACGGGGGCACCGTTCACATAGGCCACGATCAGCTTGAGATAGGCCTCGGGAGCGGTGATCTGGTCATTCGCCCCAATCGCCACCGCCTGCCGCACCCCATCAAACCCGCCTTTGGCCCCGTTGACGTTTGCGGCAGCAACGGCGGTGCGGACATCCTCCATCGACAGCCCATAGGCTGCCAGCCGCGCCGGGTCGGCCTGGACGCGCACGGCCGGGCGCATATTGCCCTGTACTGTCACCTTGCCGACGCCGTCGATCTCGGAAAGCTTCGGCTGCAGCAACGTGTCGGCAGAGTCGCTGATCTTGTCGAGTGTGGTGCTGTCCGACGTCAGTGCGAGGGTGAGGATCGGCGCATCCGCCGGGTTCACTTTCGCATACACCGGCGGATAGGGCAGGGTTTGCGGCAGCGTGCCGGAGGAGGCGTTGATCGCCGCCTGAACATCCTCGCTCGCCGAATCAATCGAGCGGTCGAGCGAGAATTGCAGGGTGATCTGGCTGGTGCCCTCGGAACTGACCGAAGTCATGCTCGACAGCCCCTGGATCTGGCCGAATTGCCGCTCCAGCGAGGCGGTGATCAAGGTGGCCACGGTGTCCGGATTGGCCCCCGGCAATTGCGTCGTCACCTGGATGGTCGGGAAATCCACCTGCGGAAGCGCCGAGAGCGGCAGCGCGTTGTAGCCCATCCCACCGGCCAGCAGCACCGCCACGGCGAGCAGCCAGGTGGCGATGGGGCGGACGATGAAGGGGGCGGAGATGCTCATCCTGGCCGGTCAGTTCTGCTGCGGCCGCTGGCGCTGCGGGCGTGGTGCGGGCGCGCTGGTCGCGGCCGGTGTTGGATCGGCGATGCGAATCTTGCGGCCATCGATCATCCGCGAGGTGCCGTCGGTGACCACATTCTCGCCCACCGTGAGGCCGGAGGTGACGATCACAATCTGGCCGTCCTGCGCGCCGATCTGCACAACCCGGCGCTCGACCGTGTTGTCCGCCTTGGCCACATAAACATAGGTTCCTTGCGGTCCGCGCTGGATCGCCACCGGCGGAATCGTCAGCGCGTCCTTCACCGTCTCCACCCGCAGGCGGACATTGACGAATCCGCCCGGCCAGAGGGCCAGCGCCGCATTGGGGAAGATCGCCTTGAGCTTGATTGTGCCGGTCGTGCTGTCCACGCTGTTGTCGATCACCAGCAACTCGCCAGTGTCGAGCACGGCGCTGCTGGATGTTGGCCGGTCGACGTCCTGCGGCAGGGCCAGCACCTCGGCGTGGCCGCGCCGGAGCGCGCGACTGGCCTGCGGCAGCGATTGCTGCGGCAGGGTGAACACGACGGTGATCGGCGTCAGCGTCGCAATCGTGCACAGGCCGGTGGCGTCGGAGGCATGGACGATGTTGCCCGGATCGACCAGCCGCAGCCCGATCCGTCCGTCGATCGGTGCGCGAACGGTGGTGTAGCCCAGATTGACCTTCGCGGTGTCGATCTGCGCCTGATCCTGCGCGACTTGCGCCTCCAACTGCGCCACTGTCGCGCGCGCGGTGTCGGCCTGTTGGGCGGAGGTGTAGGCGTTGGCGGCGAGTTTGGCGTAGCGGTTGAGGTCGATGCGCGCATTGGCCAGATTGGCCTCGTCCTGCGCTTTCTTTGCCGTCGCGAGATCAAGCGAGGCCTGATAGCCGCGCGGATCGATCTGCGCGAGCAGGTCGCCCGCCTTTACATCCTGGCCTTCCTTGAAATTCACCGCGATGAGCTGGCCATCAACCTGCGTCTTCACCGTCACCGCCGCCGAGGCCTGCACGGTGCCGATGCCGTCGAGATAGATCGGCACATCCTTCGTGGTGGCGGGCGACACCAGCACCGGCACGACGGTGTTCGCACGTCCCACGCCGCCACGACGGCCCGCCGCCGGATCTTCGCCACTCGGATCGGCAGACGGTGCGCGATGCGACCACCACCACCAGCCTCCGGCACCGGCTGCCACGATCAGCAAAACAATCAGAAGGCGACGCATGGCATTCTCTCAAAGTCGGCGCGCATCAGAGCACGCCTTGGAACAAATGGGTCTCAGGCGGGATGATCAGTTGCACATTCCAGCCGCCACCAAGCGCTTTGTAGAGAGCGACCAGCGCGTTGACGCGAGACAGTCGGACCTGGGCCAGATTGTCGATGTCGTTGAACAAAGTCTGCTGGGTTTGCAGGGCGGTGACGATGTCGTTGGTGCCGGCCAGCATCTGCTGGCGCGAGATATTGGCAGCCCGTTGCGCCACCTCGACCGCCTGGGCCTCCAGACGCTCCTGCTCGGTGGCGTTGCGGTATTGCGCCAACGCGGTCTCCACGTCGGCGAAGGCCTGGACGATGGATTTGCGATAATCGGCGACCAGTTCGTCGCGCTTGCCCTCGTTCAGCGTCACCTGGCCTTGCAGAGCGCCGTTGTCGAAAATCGTCTGGGTGACATTCGCCGCCAGCGAGGCCAGCAGCGAGGTCGGACCGAACAGACGGGCGACCGAGGCGTTGGAAAGGCCGCCACTGCCGGTCAGCGACACGTCGGGATACAGCGCCGCCCGTGCGACACGGACATTGGCGCGGGCCGCCTCCAATTGCGCCTCGGCGGCGGCGATGTCGGGGCGGCGGTGCAGCAATTCGGAGGGCAGGCCGGGGGCGACATCCGGCATCGACAGGCCGAGCAACGTGGCCGCCTGCAAATGGAGTTTCTCCGGCGTGCTTCCGACAAGAACGGACATCGCGTAGAGATTGCTCGAAACATTGCTTTGCAGCGCCGGAATCCCTGCCCTGACACCTGCGACCAGCGCCTCTTGCTGCGAGACATCGAGATCCGACGCGGTGCCCGCCTCACGCCGCGCCCGGATCGCGCGCAGAATTTCCTCGGCATCAGCCAGATTGCGCCGCGAAACCGCAATCCGGTCCTGATAGGCGCTGGCGGTGAACCAGGTGGTGGCGATGGCGGCGATGGTGTCGAGTGCCACGGTGTCGCGCTCAGCCCGCGCGTAGATCGCCGAAGCCAACGCCGCATCCCGCCCGGCGGCGATCTTGCCCCAAATGTCGAGATCATAGCTGGCCGAGGCTGCAATCGCGCTGCTGCGGCTGTCCACATAGCGACTGCGGCCGGTGAAGACGGAGCCATTGCTGTAGCTGCGCTGCCACTTGCTGTCGGCCGAGCCGTTGAGGCTGGGCAGCAGCGAGGCACCCGAGATCACCAATTGCGCGTCGGCCTGTTGAATGCGGGCAATGGCGGCCTGGATGTCAAAGCTGCCGGTTTCAGCCTGGGCGATCAATTGGTTGAGCTGCGGCGAGCCGAAGCCCTTCCACCAGCCCTGTTCGGCCCAAACCGGTGCGCGCTCCGGGGCGGTCTCGGTGAATTTCACGGCTGGCTCGGGTGCGCCCGAGGCGGATTCTGGAATCTGCGCGCACCCTGCAAGTCCCACCAGAACCAGCAAGACAGCCACGAGGGAACGAGAGGCAGCTGCGCGCATCATCTTCGTCATGTGTGTCCGGTTGCATCTCCGGCAACCCGACCATCTCGGGCTCCATCCAGTCCGCGCCCTTCTAGACCCAATTTGTTCGCTTGCAGATGTCCAAATGTCTTGTGAATTGTTAATCTGCGATGGCAATCAGCCGCTCAGCCAGCCGCAGATGCGGCCGGTCGATCATTTTGCCATCCATCGAGAACACGCCGGAATTCGGATTGGCAACAAAACCTGCCACCACGCGGCGCGCCCAATCGAGCAATTCGGCCGAGGGCGAGAAGGCGGCGTTGACGATCTCCACCTGATCTGGATGGATGCACAGCTTGCCGCCAAACCCGTCCAGCGCTGCCGTGCCTGCCTCCGCGGTGAGGCCTGCCGGGTTGCGCGGATCTGGGAACGGCGTGTCAATGGCCATCACGCCGGCCGCGGCGGCGGCGATCAGCAATTGCGCGCGGGCGGCGGATACCGGGGCAGGATACGTGAGATCCGGCAGTCGGGGCGAGATGCCGAGATCGGCGGAGAGATCCTCGGCCCCGAAACACACCCCAACCAGGCGGCGCGCGCCGATCAGCATGGTTGGCAGAGACAGCACCGAGGCGGTGGTCTCAGTTGCAATCGGCAGCACGCCGATGCTGCCCGGCGCGATCCCGGCGGCGACCTCCAGCACTTCGAGGTGATGATCCAGCGCCAACAGATCGGCTGCCGAACTGCATTTCGGCAGCATGATCGCATCCGGATGGGCAGGCACGATGGCGGCGAGGTCGGCGAGATACCATTCGGTGCCCGGCGGATTGATCCGCACGATCCGCCCGACCCGCGTGCTGGCGCGGACCACATCTGCGGTCATCTGACGGGCCAGCGGCTTGGAGGGGGCGGCGACCGAATCCTCCAAATCGAGGATCACCGCGTCTGCTGGACCGGCGAGCGCCTTTTCCATCTTCCGAGCGGAATCGCCGGGGGCGAAGAGGGGGCTGCGCAGTTTCATCGGTCGATATCCTCGTTTGTCGTGTCTCAATCCGTCATCGTGACGGCGCGTTGCGCCCCACGATGACGGATTGGCGCGATCAAGCAACCGGCTTCCTCACCATCCACGCCTGCCGGGAGCAATTCGCCACCACCTCGCCACGCTGATTGGTCGCGACATGCTCGAAGGTCACAATCCCGGCATTCGGTCGCGACTTGCTCTCGCGCCTGCTGATCACCGTGGTCGCCGTCGAGATCGTGTCCCCGGCGAAGACCGGCTTGGGAAATACCACGTCTGTCATGCCCAGGTTGGCCACAAGCGTGCCCATCGTCAGATTGTGCACCGACATGCCGATCATCAGCCCCAGCGTGTAGAGCGAATTGACCAATGGCCTGCCGAATTCCGTGCTGGCGGCGAATTCCGCGTCGAGATGCAGCTTCTGCACATTCATCGTCATGCCGCAGAACATCACGTTGTCCGCCTCGGTGACGGTGCGCGTCCACTCGGCATCGATCACACGCCCCTCGGTAAGATCCTCAAACCACAAACCAGACACTGGCAAGATCCTTTCGTTGAAATTTATGCCACGAAACAATCTTGCGGAGCCCAGCGTCATATGCAAATCAGAGGTCAAGAAGAGCGAGGAGATGTCCGGGGTGACGCAATCCATCCTGACGACGAAGGGTTTGACCAAAGAGTTCCGTGGATTCGTGGCCGTCAACGGTGTCGATCTCGACGTCGAGGAAGGCACAATCCACGCCCTGATCGGTCCGAACGGGGCGGGGAAAACCACGTGTTTCAACCTTCTGACCAAATTCCTGACGCCCACGCGCGGGCGCATCGAATACAAGGGGCGTGACATCACCGGCATGAAACCGGCCGATGTGGCGCGTCACGGGTTGGTGCGCAGCTTTCAGATCTCGGCGGTGTTCGCGCATCTGACCGCGCTGGAGAATGTCCGCGTCGCGCTGCAGCGTGCCCGTGGCGACAGTTTCGATTTCTGGCGCTCGGAGAACAGCCTGCATTCCTATCATGACCGCGCGGCGGAGCTGCTGGAGGATGTCGGCCTGTCGGAATATATCGACACGCCTGCGGGCCAACTCTCCTATGGTCGCAAGCGCGCGCTGGAGATTGCCACCACGCTCGCACTTGAGCCGCAGATGATGCTGCTCGACGAGCCGACCGCTGGGATGACGCATGAGGATGTCGAGCGCATCGTCACGCTCATCCGCCGCATCCGGACGGGGCGGACGATTTTGATGGTCGAGCACAATCTCTCGGTGGTCTCGGGTCTGTGCGACAAGATCACCGTTCTCACCCGTGGCCGCGTGCTGGCCGAGGGCGATTACGCGACGGTCTCGGCCAATCCTGAAGTGATCGCTGCCTATCTGGGGACGGAACATGGCTGAGAACATGCTTGAGGTTCGCGGCCTGAACGCGTGGTACGGCGAGAGCCACATCCTGCACGGGGTGGATTTCGACGTGAAGGAAGGTGAAGTCGTCACCCTGCTCGGCCGCAATGGCGCGGGCAAGACGACGACGATGAAGTCGATCATGGGCCTGGTCGGCCAGCGCACCGGCTCGATCAAGTTCAAGGGCCAGGAGACGATCAATCTGCGCTCGGACCGGATCGCCCATGCAGGGATTGCGATCTGCCCGGAAGAGCGCGGCATTTTCGCCAGTTTGAACGTGACGGAAAACCTGATGCTGCCGCCGATTGTCGCCCCAGGCGGGCTGTCGGTGGAGGAAATCCACACGCTGTTCCCCAACCTCAAGGAACGCGCCAACAGCCAGGGCACCAAGCTGTCCGGCGGTGAGCAGCAGATGCTCGCCATCGGCCGAATTCTGCGCACCGGCGCCAAGCTGCTGCTGCTTGATGAGCCGACAGAGGGTCTCGCCCCGGTGATTGTCCAGCAGATCGGCCACACGATCCGCGAGATCAAGAAACGCGG
>CAITEF010000139.1 GCA_903891315.1 uncultured Rhodospirillales bacterium
ACCGGCACCCCGCCGGGCGTGGGCATGGGCAAGAAGCCGGAATCGATCTTCCTGCGCGCTGGCCAGACCATGCATCTTGGCATCGACGGCCTGGGTGAGCAGACGCAGAAGACGATTGCGGCCTGAACAACGCCCTCTGCTAATTCTGATCGCGGCGGCGACCCTGGCCCGGCTGGTGCTGGGCTGGGCGCTGCCGCTTGGGATTGATGAGAGCTACATGGTCGTCGCCGGGCGCGGGAGCTACGCGCTCAGCTATTTCGACCACCCGCCGCTCGCCTGGTGGATGTGTCGCCTCGCCGCCGATCTGGCGGGCAGCGAGGCGGCGATTGTGGTGCGGCTGCCATTCATCGCCTTGTTCGCACTCTCCACCTGGCTGATCGCCCGGCTCGGCACGCTGGTGGCGGGTCCGCGCGCCGGGTTCTGGGCGGCGATGGCGTTCAATCTCGCGCCGGTCTTCGGTATCACGTCCGGTGGCTGGGTGCTGCCAGACGGGCCGCTCGACGCAGCATTGCTGGGTGCCGCGTGCTGCCTCATCCCGGCCTTGGAAACCAGCACTTGGCGCTGCTGGGTCGGCGTGGGCCTGTGTTTCGGGCTGGCGATGCTGGCGAAATACACCGCAGCCCTCGACGGGTTCGGCCTCGTGTTGTTCCTGCTGTTGACCCCCGGACAACGACGCTGGTTCGCCCGACCGCAACTCTATGTCGCGGGCATTGTGGCCGCACTGGTGTTCTCGCCGGTGATTGCCTGGAACCTATCGAACGGCTTCGCCTCGCTGGCCTTCCAATCCGGACGTGCGGCAGCGGCCTCCCTGCACCCGTTTGGACCTGTTGTGGTGCTGGCCGGTGAGGCTGCATTTTTGCTGCCCTGGATTTGGGCCGGGTTGATGCTGGTGCTGTGGCGCGGACTGCGCCAAGGCGCGATGCGGATACGTTTGCTCGCCTGGATGGCGGCACCTGCCATCGTGTTGTTCTGCGTCGTCGCATTGTGGTCCCGGCAGGTGCTGTTTCATTGGGCGGCCTCCGGCTATCTGATGCTGTTCCCGCTGCTGGGCGCGTGGCTGGCGCACAAAAATTGGGCACCGAGGGCAGCGATGGCGAGTGCCGCTTTCCTGGCCAGTCTCGCCACCATCGCATTGCTACTGATCTGGCTGCCAGTGCCACTGCCAAAAGACCCGCAGTTGCAGGCGCGCAACTGGACGCAATTGCGCGCGGCACTTCCGGCTGGAGACCTCAAGCTGGCTGCCGTCTCCTGGGCCGATGCGGGCAAGATCGGAATCGGCACCGGACGGGACGTGGTGGTTTTGAACGCGGACCAGCGTCAGTTCCATTTCCGCGCCCATCCAGCGTTGGGCAGCGACGTGGTCATCATCGCGCCCAAACGCTCATTGCTTCAGATGCAAACGCAGTTCGGGCCAGAGTTCAGCTCCATCCAGGAAATCAACCGCGTGACGATCAGCGACACCGAGTTTGGCGTGTTTCTCGGACACGGCGTGAAGTCTTGGCCCGGTTGACCCGCCCTACTCCGTGATGCGCCTGACAAATCGCTGCCCAAGGCTGGTCAGCATCTCATAGCCAATCGTTCCCGCATTGGTAGCCAGATCATCGACCTCGCAATGCGGGCCGATCAGCTCGACCAAAGCGCCAGGAAACAGGTCCATCCCGGTCGCGTCCACCACCATCGAATCCATCGACACCCGCCCGACCAGCTTCAGTGGCGCGTCGCCAAACCAAGCCGCCGCCGTCCCCGCCAGCGACCGCCGGAAGCCATCGGCATATCCCACCGCCAGCGTGGCGAGCCGTGTCGGCCGTTCGGTGACTGCGGTGTGGCCGTAGCCGACCGCCACGCCAGCGCCCACCTCCCGAACCTGCATCACCACCGCATCGAGCCTTACAACCCGCTCCATCGGATTGCCGCATCCCGGCACCGGATTGATGCCGTAGAGCGCAGCCCCGGGCCGCACGATGTCGAACTGCGCCGCCGCGCCCAGGAAGATTCCGCTCGACGCGGCAAGGCTCGCTGGCAGCGGCGGCAGCGCCTTGCGCATCCGGTTGAAGGCTGCAATCTGCGCCGCGTTGGCGGGATGCTCCGGCGTGTCGGCACAAGCGAGATGGCTCATCACGCAGCGCAGTCCGATCCCGAACAACACGCCCGGCGTCTCATTGAGCCAGGGCAGATCGCTCTCCGACAGACCGAACCGCGTCATGCCGGTGTCGAGTTGCAGATAGGCGGGCAGCACGGTACGGGTGCGCTGCGCCAAGCTCGACCATGCCAGCACCTGCGCCCGCGAATTCAGCACCGGGTGGATGTGCTGTTCGGCGCAGGCAGCCTCGCCGCCCGGCGGAGCGCCATGCAACACGATGAGGTCCACATCTGCGGGAACAATCGGGCGCAACGCCAGCGCCTCGGAGAGATGCGCCACGAACAATTTGCGACACCCCTCGGCGAGCAAAGCGCGCACCACCGGCACCGCCCCCAGGCCATAGCCATCGGCCTTCACCACGCCCGCAACCTCGGAATTGGGCGACGCCGCGCGCAGCCTGTGATAATTGCGCCGGATTGCGCCGAGATCGACCGTCAACACCCCGCCAGTGGCGAGGGCTGCATCGGCAATGTCGCGATGTGTCAGTTGGTCCAACGCGCGCCTCTGCCTGCGAATCGGGATTGCGGCAGCATAGGATGATGCACCGCGTCTGTCCGGATTTTCCCACACATGCCGCCCCAGCGCCCGACGCGAAGCCGCAAGCTCACTCCGAAATCCCGCCTCTGGTCGCGCATCCTGGCTGGGATGACAGCACTTGCTGTGTTTGCCGTCCTTTGGTTCATCGACACCGGAGCACTGATGCAGCTCACCCTCTGGGAGGTCACGCACCATCCGGGGCTTGCCCTCGCTCTCGTCACCGCTCTTGCCCTTACCGCAGGCCTCGCCATCTGGGCGTCGAGAACGCGTCCCAAACCCAAGCGACCGCGCAAATCGAGAGGCTTGCAATCGCCACCAAAATGAAGTGATCATCCGATCTCAAACTTCCCCTGCAGAAGGAAGGCTATAAATGGCCCAGGCTCTGACCCTGACGATTGACGGCGCAAAGCACGCGCTCACTGTGGACGATCCGCAAATGCCGCTGCTCTACGCGCTGCGTGACGAACTGGGCATGGACAATCCGCGCTTCGGCTGCGGGCTCGGCCAATGCGGTGCCTGCACGGTTCATGTTGATGGCGAGGCGGTGCGGTCCTGCATCACCCCGGTCGGCAGCCTCGGCACCGCGAAGGTCAACACGCTGGCCAGCCTCGGCACCGCCGAGCATCCGCATCCGCTGCAAGCCGCCTTCATCGCCGAACAGGCCGCGTTCTGCGGCTATTGCCTCAACGGCTGGCTGATGACCGCCGCTGCCCTGATCAAGCACAAGCCGAAAGCCACCGAGGCGGAAATCCGCGATGGCCTCTCTGGCCTGAAATGCCGCTGTGGCTCGCACATGGCGATGATCCGCGCCGTCCTTCGCGTCACCCAGGCTTGAGGAGAGACATCATGAACGCCATCAATCTCTCCCGCCGCTCGCTCTTCGCAATCACCGGTGGCGCGCTGTTCGTCGGCTTCGGCCTGCCCAGCGAGGCACGCGCCCAGATCGCCGGAGCGGCCAAGGCCGCCTTCCCAGCACCGAAAGCCGACACACTGTCCTCCTGGATCGCCGTCCAGCAAAATGGCGACGTGCTCGCCTTCTTCGGCAAGGTCGATGTCGGCCAGGGCGTCGAGGTCGCGGTCGGCCAGATCGTCGCCGAGGAACTCGACGTCGCCTTCTCCCGCGTCACTGTTGTCTGTGGTGACACCCTCCGCACCGTCAACCAGGGCGGCGCATCCGGGTCGACCGGCATCGAGGAAGGCGCCGTCACAGTGCGCTATGCGGCCGCCGAAGCACGGCGCGTGTTGCGTGAGATGGCGGCGGCAAAGTTCGCCGTGCCGGTGGACAGCCTGAGCACCAAGAACGGTGTGATCAGCGCTGGCACTCAGCAGGTCTCCTATGGCGATCTGATCGGCGGGCAAAAGCTCGACGTGCCGATGCAGTGGAACGGCAAACTCGGCAATCCGCTGCTCTCGCGCGGTGTTGCTGAACCAAAAAAACCCTCGGAATACACCATCGTCGGCCAAACGGTGCCGCGCGACGATGTCCGCCTGAAAGTGCTCGCCCAGCGCAAATATGTCGGCGACATGCGCCTGCCCGGCATGATGCATGGCCGCATGATCCGCCCACCGGTCGCGGGTGCCACGGTCGTTTCGGTGGATGAGAAATCCATCGCCCATATAAAGGGCATCAAACTGGTCAAGCTCGGCGGCTTCCTCGGCGTCGTCGCGCCCAAGGAATGGGACGCGATCCGCGCCAGCCGCGAGTTGAATGTGACATGGTCCGACGCGCCGCCGCCCTTCCCCGCCTATGCCAAGCTGCACGACCATATCCGGTCGGCCAAGGCGTTGGGCGGCAAGGAGGAATTCGCCAAGGGTGACGCCCCCGGCACCATCGCCAAGGCAGCAAAGGTGATCTCGGCGGACTACGAATGGCCGTTCCAGTCGCATGCCTCGATGGCCCCGGCCTGCGCCTTGGTGGATGTGCGGCCCGATCAGGTGACAATCTACACCGCGACGCAAAAGCCGCATTTCAATCAAGCCGGTGTGGCTGCGATCCTGGAACGCAAGCTGGAAGAGGTCCACGCCATCTGGATGCCCGGCCCTGGCTCCTATGGCCGCAACGACGCCGGTGACGCCGCCATCGACGCCGCCCTGCTCTCTCGCGCCGTCGGAGCCCCCGTGCGTCTGCAAGGCATGCGGCACGAAGGCACCGGCTGGGATCCGAAAGGCCCGGCCTCGACCCATAACGGTCGCGCCGTGCTGGATGAGAGCGGGATGATGACCGCACTCGAATTCACCACCAAAGGCTTCTCGCGCACCGACGTGGACAGCAATGAGAGCAATCCGCGCCACAGCCTCGCCGGGCAGATGATGGGGCTCGGCAACCAGCACACGCCTGCCTTCGGCATTCCCGAAGGCGCCTATGACGTCGCCAACAAGCGGCTGGCCTGGGAGAGCGTCGCCCCATTGCTCGCCACCGGCTCGCCGCTGCGCTCCTCGCATCTGCGCGACCCGGTGGGGCCGCAGCTGATCTTCGCCTATGAGAGCTTCATCGACGAGGTGGCCCACCAGTCCGGTCAGGACCCAATCGAGTTCCGTCTGCGCCATCTGACCGACAAGCGCGCCATCAAGGTGATCGAGGCGGCAGCCTCGGCGTTTGGCTGGCAGAAGCGGGTGGCAGCGAGTGCGGTCTCGTCCGGCCCGGTGATGACCGGCCGCGGCATCGCCTATGCCCAGCGCAACCACACCGTGGTGGCCATCATCGCCGAGGTGGCGGTCAACCGCGACACCGGCCATGTGCAACCGCTGCGCTTCGCGGTCGCACATGAATGCGGGCTGATCGTCAATCCAGGTGGGCTGAAACTCTGCATCGAGGGCAACATCATCCACGCCACCAGCCGCTCGCTGCACGAGGAAGTGCTGTTCGACGAACACAACGTCACCAGTGTCGATTGGCTCACCTACCCGATCCTCGACATCACCGAGACTCCGCAGAAAATCGACGTGGTGCTGGTCAACGATCCGAACGCCAAGCCGCTCGGCGCAGGTGAGGCGACGACGCGCCCCGTTGCAGCGGCCATCGGCAATGCGATCTTCGACGCCACCGGCGTGCGGCTGCGTCGCGCGCCGTTCAATGCGGATCGGGTGAAGGCGGCTCTGGGCGTGCATGCCTGAACATGCGATGGGTGCTCCCATGCTCTGGGACACCCACACCCACGCTTTCGGCTCTCCGGATCGCTACCGGCTGATCGCGCCCCGCCCCTATGACCCGCCCGCGGTCACCGCGGCGGACGCCATGGCGATGGCGCGGTCAGGCGGACTCGATGCGGTCGTTTGGGTGCATCCCTCGGTCTACGGGATGGACAATTCCGCGACGCTGGATGCGCTTTCGGCGTATCCGGAAAACTCGCGCGCGGTGATCGCCCTGCCCGATGACACCTCGCCCGAAGCACTTGATCGTCTTCACGCGGCGGGCGTGCGCGGTTTGCGGATCAATCTGCTGGCCAAAGGCGGCACCACGCTGGAGGCGCTCGCGGCGACGGATGGCGAGATGCGCCGCGTCGGATGGCATGTTTCGGCCTATCTCGATGCGTCGGATTCGCGCCTGCTCGACCGTCTGTGTGAGGCGGTCAGCGTGCCGGTGGTGCTCGACCATTTCGGCAGTATCGGTAAAGGCAGCAACGCCTTGGCCGTCGACCCGGCGCAGTGGACGGCGATGCTGCGCTGGATGCGGCAAGGCCGGGTCTGGGTGAAGGTGTCCGCCCCTTACAGCGTGGCCAATGACGCGCCGGAGTACGACTCGTTGCTGCCGCAGCTGCGCGCGATGGCGGGGGCCGGGTCCGACCAGTTGATCTTCGCCTCGAACTGGCCGCACACCGGGCAGCCGCGCAGGCCCGACACCGGCGAGATGCGGGCGTGCCTGTCGCGGTTGATGCAACAGGCGGGAATTGACCCCAACGCGGTGCTCGGGGTCAACGCAAACCGGCTTTACGCCTGACCAAGCAGTCTTGAGACCAAAACGGCGGATCTGGGGGCTCCCCGGATCCGCCGTTGATGTCTCAACCAACAAACCTCAGCGTTTGACGGGCACTTGTTGTCCGCCGGTGGCCGGAGCTGGCTGATTCCGAGAGTCGTAAAGCTGCACGACCTCGGCAGGTTTGATGCACGAGATGTTGCCGATGGTGCTGCCGCCATACTGCGTATAGCCACCGGCTGGCGGCGCGTTCGGCACCGAGATCGGGGTGTAGACGTAGCAAACGGTGCCATCGAGCGGATCACGCAGCCGTTCGATGACAGTGTCCTTCAGCGGGCCGCGATAGACCCGTTCCAACAACATGGAGGGAAAATCCTCCCAAGCTGGTTGGGTTGGCGCGGGCGGAGCGGCAGGAGCCGGAGCTGCGGGAGCCGGGGCTCCAGGAGTCGCGGCGGGAGTTGCGGCAGGTTGCGCTGGTCGCTGTGCAAAAGCCGTGGCAGCAATCATTGCTGCCACGGCCCCGCAAACCAGCGCGCGGAAGTGAGTTCCACGCACGATGTTATTTAACCTTTGCGATCAGAATTCGACCGCCACGCCAACGCGGCCGCCCCAGCTGCCGTCTTCGCCAGCGCCAACTGCGCCAGAGACATAGACCGGGGTTTCCGTGTTCACGCGGTGTGAGAAGTTGATAGCAGCGGAGTAGAAGCCCGCATAGGTCGCGCTGTTGAAGCCAAGCGTTGTCTTGCCCGGAGCCGACGGGGTGATCGTCGCCGCCATCGCCATCGAGGTGGCAACGCCGCGCTGGACGCCATGGATGGCGCTGTTCAGCTGGTTGACGTTGACCGCGTCGTTGCCGAGCACGCCGTTGGCGACGTTCACGATACGGCGCGGGTTGGACACGGTGCCGACCGAGACGGTGTTCGGAGCATCAGCCACCGAGCCGTTGCCGAGTGCGACGCTGTTGGCGGCAAAGGCGTTCGAGCCAGCGCCGATGGCCACCGAGTTGGTGCCCGTGGCGTTGACCACCGCGCCGGTGCCGACCGCGATGGCGTTGGACGCCACAGCCATGGCGCCGGTGCCCGAAGCGATCGTGCCGGTGCCCGAGGCCACCGAGTTGGTGCCGTAGGCGGCCGAGTTCACGCCACTTGCATTTGCGCTCGTGCCGTAAGCGGTCGCGTTCACCGCGCTGGCAGCCGCGCCGTAGCCGTCAGCAATCGTGCTGTTGGCCGAGGCGAGGGCGTTGGTGCCGGTGGCGATGGCGTTCGTCGAGCCCACGGTCACGACGGCGTTCGTGCCGGTCGCGATCGAGTTAGCACCGTAGGACAGAGCGCCCAGACCGGTTGCATCCGCGCCAAACGCAGTCGCCTGCGAGCCGGTGCCGATAGCAATCGAGCTGGTGTTCGACGAGATCGTGTTCTGGCCGAGAGCGATCGACGACGCACCGCTGGCGGCAGCCGAGGTGCCACCCGCAAACGCGTTGGTGGCGGAAGCGTTGGCACCGTTGCCAATCGCAACACCACTCGTGGAGCCGCTGGTCACCACCGAGGAAGTGCCAACCGCGGTCGAAGCCGACCCAAGAGCCTTGGCATTCGCACCGAAGGCCGAAGCATTGCTGCCAGCGCCCGAGTTCGCGACCGCGCCCGAACCGAAGGCCGAGTCGTTGCCGTTCACCGCCAGCGAGTTCGCACCGTAAGCCGCCGCGCTCGTGCCAAAGGCATTCGCGTTGTAGCCGGTTGCAGTGCTGTAGTTGCCCTGGCCGATAGCGAGGTTACCAACCGCGACCGAGCTGGTGCCGACTGCCGTCGAGTTTGCACCATAAGCAGCGGCCTGCGAACCAGCAGCGTTCGCACCAAAGCCACCCGCCGTCGCAGCGATGTTGGTCGCGTTGGCCGAGGAGCCGAAGGCGGCGGCATTGTTGGCCGTCGCCTTGCTGCTCACGCCCACAGCGGTCGCGTTCAGCGCCGAAGCGTTGGCGCTGGTGCCAAAGGCTGCCGCGTTGGTCTGGCTGGCCAGCGCGCTCGAACCGACTGCCGCCGCACCGTTGGCCGAAGCGTTCGCCGCGTTGCCGATAGCAGTCGCCGAGACGCCGTTCGCAGAAGCGCTGGAGCCGTAGGCTGCCGCGTTGTTCTGGTTGGCATAGGAGCCCGCGCCCACGGCCGCACCGTTCAGGCCGACTGCCTGGGCGTTATAACCGCCAGCAAACGACTGGATCCCGGCAGCGTTGGCGAAGTTGCCATCCGCGGTGCCCGAGGTGCCATTTGCTACAGAGTTTGCACCGATTGCCGTCGAGTTGCTACCCGACGCTATGCTCGACACACCAACAGCCACAGCCGCGGAGTTCAGGGACTGCGAAGAGTCACCAATGGCCACACCGCTGGTTGCCGAAGCGTTCGCCAATGCGTTGTTGCCGACGGCCACCGACTTCGAACCATAGGCCTGCGAATTTGCTCCGAAAGCCGAGGCATTGCCGGTCGAGTTCGCAATGGCACCTGCACCAACGGCCGAGTCATTCACGCCAACAGCCGCAGAGTTCGCGCCGTAAGCAGCTGAATTTGTCGACAAAGCCTTAGCGCCATAACCACTGGCAACAGACTGGCCACCCGCAGCGGTTGACGACTCGCCAAACGCAGCCGAGTCGCTGCCACTAGCGGTCGAGAACGGACCAACCGAGGTTGCTGCGGCGGCCGCATTGGAGCTGATACCGACGGCAACCGAATATCCACCGATTGCAGCGGCGTTCTGGCCAGCAGCGAAAGAGCCCGAGCCGTTTGCATTTGCGCCCAGGCCGATAGCAGCCGCAGCGTAGTTGCCCGATATCGCGTTGCCGATGGCGACGCCCCACTGAGCGCCCGACACCACGCTGGCAGACTGACCGACGGCGACCGACTGACCACCGGCTGCCGAAGAAGCCCCACCAATCGCCACAGCCTGGATGTTCGACGCAGTGGCGCCCGAGCCAACCGCCACAGAGGTGTTGTTCGCCACCGCGCCGTTACCGACGGCGACACCATTGGAACCAACAACGGCCGCGTTCAGACCCTCAGCCACCGCACCATTCGCGTTTGCCGTCGCACCCGAACCGATCGCCACCGAGTTCACAGCGGTACCGGTCGAGGCAGCCCCACCGTTGTTACCGAAGAAAACAACCGATCCGTTCGCGTTGTTCGACGCCGTGACGTTGTTGACCGTCGAACTCGTGACAGCGTTCGTGCCGGTCAGGGTCGAGGTGCCAGCCACGTTCAGAACCGCGCTGCTCGAGCCGTTGATGGAGGTCGTGCCGGTCAGGTTCAACACCGAGGTGTTGACGTTCGCACCGTTGATCGTGGCACTGGTGCCCGAGAAATGCGTCAGCGCGTTGTCAGTCCCGGTCACCGTCACGGTGTTGCCGGTGTTCAGGGTGATAGCCGTCAAGGCGGAGGCCGTAGGAGCCGAGGTGACGAGGCCGGCAACCGTGTTCACCGTGGTGACGAAGTTAGCCACGCTGGTGCCGTACGTGCCGATGGTGGCCTGCGCGAACGCCGCGCTGGAGCCGCCCAGAACAGACGCGGAAACACCCGCCAACAGAAGCCCGCGCGTCATGCGCTTATTGAGAGAAACGTTAATCACGGCTTTTTCTCCTTGCATTCATCTCTTTAAGGACACGCCACTTGCCGGACGCGGAACGACCCACGCCAAAGCGCGAACGTCGTGGTCTGAGAATTAGGTGACAGGAAACGAACGACCCGGCAAGCCCTAGCGCATCGGTTTCGAACAGATTTGTCACACCCTGCGACATATTCGATACATTTGACGGTGATCTGACAGCTTGGCGCTGCGATGCGCTTAGGCTATTGCCCTCAGACCCTGGGAGGTTGCAGATGCTCGATATTTCCGCGCTGCGTGGCATGCGTCCGCTGATCATGACGCCGAGCCACGACGGCAAATTCTTCGCAAATTACGTCGCAGCCTGCATGGCCCTGATGGGTGCCGGCGTCGAACTCGGCATGCCGGTGAACTTTATGTTTCATTGCGGCGAAAGTCTGGTCACCCGCGCGCGCAACCAATGCGTCGCCCGTTTCTTGGTTGATCCGCAATGGACACATCTGGTCTGGATCGATGGCGATATCGGTTTCTCTCCGCTCGCCTTCATCCGCCTGCTGTTGTCGGATTACGACATCGCCGCCGGGGTATATCCATTGAAGAAAGAGGCGTGGCCCGCCGAAGGCGTGCCCGCCGGCACCACCCAGCAGGATTTCACCGACCGTTACACCGTCTACACCGCCAACACCGGTCGCCCCGGCGCCAAGACGCTCGACCTGCCGATCCAGCCAGACGGCTTCGTCGCGGTTGACGAGGCGCCCACCGGCTTCATGTCGATCAAACGCGGTGTGTTCGAGCGCATGATGCGCGAGATGCCGGAGCTGAAATACGTGCCGGAGGATTATCCCAACGGCACGTTCGACCTGCATTATCTGTTCTTCGACATCATGGTCGACCCGGAGACCAACCGCTATCTCTCCGAGGATTACGCCTTCTGCAAGCGTTGGGCGAAGCTGGGGGGCAAAATCTATATCGACACCCACTCCAATCTCAGCCACCAGGGCCAAAAGATGTACAAGGGCGATTTCGCGCGCTCGCTGAGCATCGACCCGCGCAACGTCATCCACGGCCCAGCGGGACAGCTCTACAACATCACCGGCATGGAATATCTCGCCTCGAACCCGCCAGGGCCGTTCGGGTAGAGCAACGCCGAATCGCCCGCCAATACATCGGCTGCCGACCCGCCTTGATCGCCTTGGCCTCATAGCGCGTCGGCGGCCAACCCTCTGGGCGGAAAAGCACCGGGGGCGCCACGTCGAACAGGGTCTGCGCGGCCAGGACGTCCGCTGTCCAGGCCTGATAGGTCGGGTCATCGGTGGCCACGCGCCACTCTCCGCCGGGGCGCATGGCACGGGCGACTTCACGAACCAACTCGGGATGCACGAATCGCCGCTTGGCGTGACGGGCTTTTGGCCAGGGATCGGGGAAGTTCAGGATCAGCTTCGACAGTGATCCATCCGGCAGCGCGCGCAGCAGCGTGCGGGCGTCGTCATCGAACACGCGCAGATTGCCGGGCAGCGCACTCGTCGCCTCTTCACCATCCGTTGCGAGCTTGGTGAGCAGCGAGCAGAGCCCGACCTCAAACACCTCGCAGGCGATCAACCCGATTCGCGGATGGGCGGCGATCTGCGCCAACGCGTGCTCGCCACCGCCAAAGCCGACTTCCAGCCAGAGTTCGTCAATTTGAGCTGGGAATTGCGCCATCGGATCGGCGGCGCGGGCGATGTCGAATCGCAACCGCGGAAGCGTCTCGGCGAGCAGCTTTTCCTGACGCGGGCGCAGGCTATGGCTTTTGATCCGCCCATAGAGGCGGTCTGGCGGCGGCTTGACGGTCGGGATTGCTGGGGTGTCGTGCGTCATCACAAGCTCTTTTCGTCATTGCGAGCAACGCATGTAGGGCGGACCAGCGCAACGCCGTCCGCCCTACAAATTTCGTTCCTCGCAATGACGAGGAAGGGAAATCAGCGCCCGAAAGCCGCCTTCAACGCCGGCACCAGATCGGTCTTCTCCCAGGTGAAGGTGCCCTTTTCCATGTCCGGCTCACGACCGAAATGGCCGTAGGCCGAGGTCGGCGCATAGATCGGGCGGTTCAGGTGCAGATGCTCGCGAATACCGCGCGGCGTAA
The DNA here is from genome assembly GCA_903891315.1 of uncultured Rhodospirillales bacterium. Classification (GTDB taxonomy): domain Bacteria; phylum Pseudomonadota; class Alphaproteobacteria; order Acetobacterales; family Acetobacteraceae; genus CAIQQQ01. Next base: position 12,295 of record CAITEF010000139.1, read on the forward strand.
GGTTGACCAGCTCGCGCAGCGTGCGCTCCAGCTTCGTCTCGTCCACGTCATGTGCGGTGCCGTGCAGATCGACATAGACCGACAGCGGATGCGACACGCCGATGGCGTAGGAGATCTGCAGCGTGCAGCGCTCGGCGAGCCCAGCGGCGACCACGTTCTTGGCGAGGTAGCGGCACACATAGGCGGCCGAACGGTCGACCTTCGTCGGGTCCTTGCCGGAGAACGCGCCGCCGCCATGCGGGGCCGCACCACCATAGGTGTCAACGATGATCTTGCGCCCGGTCAGGCCGCAATCGCCATCGGGGCCGCCGATGACGAAATTGCCGGTTGGGTTGATGTAAATCTCATCCGCCGACGGCATCCAGCCATGCGGCAGCGAGCTCTCGATCAGCGGCAGCAGCATCTCCTTGATGCGCCCCTGCGACACGCCTTCCTGATGCTGGGTCGAGATCACCACCGAGGTGGCGGCAACCGGCTTGCCATCGACATAGCGCAGCGTCACCTGGCTCTTGGCGTCGGGCTCCAGGCCCTCGACCGAGACGTCATGTGAGCGGCGCAGCTCGCTGATCCGGCGGAGCAGCAGATGCGAGTAATACAGCGGCGCCGGCATCAGCGTCGGCGTCTCGGTGCAGGCATACCCGAACATGATGCCCTGATCGCCCGCGCCCTCGTCCTTGTTGCCCGCGCTGTCGACGCCGACGGCGATGTCGGCGCTCTGCGGATGCAGATGGACGGCGATGTCGGCGGTCTTCCAGGAAAAGCCGGACTGGTCGTAGCCGATATCCTTGATCGCCAGACGTGCGAGATGCGCCAGATATTCGTGGGTGATGGTGTCCGGCCCACGGGTTTCACCGGCGAGCACAACGCGGTTGGTCGTCACCAGTGTCTCGCAGGCCACGCGGGCATACGGATCAACGGCGAGGAAGGCGTCAACGACGGTGTCGCTGATCCGGTCGGCAACCTTGTCGGGATGACCTTCGGAAACCGATTCCGACGTGAAAAGATATTCGCCCTTGTCGCGCATGCGCCGCTCCTGGGGTAAGAGGGTGGATCTGGGGTCGGCTGATGCCGGGATGGGGCGATGTGACGGAAATGGTCCGGGGGGTCAATACCAACGGGGGTGTAGAGCCGGTTGCAATTTGACATGCCCGCCCTGCCCCGACCGTTCCCAGAGCAAATCCGAATGACCGCAAAGTTCTTCGGTGGATAATTTGGTTTGATTGCGCGCGAATTTTGATGATTTCCTGCTGGAGACATCAATGATGGAGCGCGAGATGACACTTCCCCGCCATGACCGCCGCGTTCTGCCACTCTTGGCGGCACTTGCTGCCTTCACCGCCGCAGCGCCGGTGCACGCTCAGAGTGCCGGAAAGTTTGACGGGATGTATCTCGGAGAATCGAGCCTGCTCTCCGGCAATTGCGCGGCCTCGCACAACATCAAGCGAGAGATACGGGGCGGCGAGATGAAATGGGAAATCTCCGGCCTGCCGCCCACGGTCTTCAAGATCGACAAGGACGGCAGCTTCGAGGGTGCGATCGGCAGCAATCAGTTCGACGGCCAAGTCGATGCGCAAGGGTTTACCGCGACACGGCGCGGGATGGCCTGTTCGTTGCGCTATACCTTCAAGAAGGTGGTGTAACCCGCTCTGGACTTACGAACGCAACATCCTCACCGCATGCGCAATCAAATCCACATCGCCCTGCATCAGATCCGCCCGGGTGAGATTGTGCACCTCGTCCGGCTCAATGCCACTCTCCTCCAACTCCTGCCCCTCACCCGCACCCACCCGCACCGCACGACGAATCGCCACCCTCAGATCAGCCCCACCCGGCAGCACCGGCGGACGACCAGCGGTCAGGCGCTCGCCCTTGAGCAGCGTTATGATGTCGGAATAGGTCCAACGATTGGCCCCGCCCGCACCCGTGTTGCTGTGCACGCCAAGAATCTTGCCAAGATGATGGTCGCGGAATCCGGCGATGAAAATATCCGCCGCCGAATAGCTCAAGGCCGAGGTGATCAGCAGCACCGGACCAGGATAGACCCGCTCGGCGGAGCGGATTTCGTTCGGGTCGGTCATCGGATAGGCGTTGGACCACACCGAGCCGGTCTGCTGGGCGCGCTTGAGCGAGGGCAGCCAGCGCGAAAGGTTCTCGGCCATGTTCGGATTGGCGGGAGTCTGGCTGCCGCACAGCTTCACATTGGCCTCGGTGGCCAGAAACTCCATCCGCACCGGCTGGATCGGGCGATCTGAAAAGAACTGCAGCAACCGCTCGGCCGCCGCCATCAGACCGCCCGGATTGTCGCGCACATCAATGATCAGACCGTCCTGCGGCAGGCGACGAAGCAGCGATTCCAGATCGTCAAGGAAGCCGTCCGGATCGCGTGTGTTGAAACTGCGGATGCGCAGATGGCCGAACGGCTTGCCATCGACCACGCCCTTCCAGGCACGCACTTGGCTAAGGCGGGTGGGCACTTCCTCCTCATGCGGATGCTCGTCGTGATATTCGTCGTGCTCGACATGAAAGGCGTTCTTTTCCGCGTGCAGCACATGCGGCGCATAGGTCGATTTGCGATGCCGCCGCAGTGCGTCGCCCATGTCATCCAACGCCAGTGTCAGGCAATGTGGCGAGGCCGGGGCGGCGGGCTTGTGGGCGATATGGCCATCCGACACCAGTCGGCAGACCCGCCAATCGAGCCTGGTGCGGTGGCGGTTCCCGGCTTCGGTGACATATTCAATCTCAACATGCATTTCATCCGGCGGCGCCAGGCGCAACAGCGGACGCTGGGTGAAGGCGGCCACTGCGCGCGCTTGACTGGCCGCCCGATTCGACCCGCCGGTGTAGGCGGCGAGCTTCTCAATGGCGCGCCAGATCGGCACGCCGTTCCAAGCGACAATCTCCACCCCCTCAGCGAACGGCGCGTGCACCGCGCCCGGTATCACATGGGTGACGATCACCTGACGTGTGGCGCCCTCATGCGCGATGCCGACCTGGAAGGGCAGAAACGCCACCATGCCGGCATAGGCGGTGGGCAGGGTGTAGACCGTGTGCAAATCCCGCATCTCGGCGAAAACCTGCACCAACTCGGCATGAAACCCGGTCTCGGTGGAAATATCCTCAACCGAACGAGCCAAAGCGCGCAGCCGGGCGACCGGGTCAATGCCATGCGCCGAACGCTTATGCGGCAGATGCGCGTAATGGTCGGCAAGCACCCCGGCCGCTGCTTCGATGATGTTGCGTTTTTCGGCGACGGTCAGCGGCGGAACAGTGAGCAAAAAAGCCGCAAGGGTTTGACATTCATGCCACTCAACACCGTCCAGGACGTCACTTGCGGACATTTTGCTTCCCTTTGCGCACATGCCACTGGCTTCTGCCGGGCTAGCCTAGTAGCTTTCGTCATGCACCTTACGCGAGTTAAAGCACCCCATGATCTGTCCGAAATGCAGCTCGGACAACCCAGATTCCTGCCGCTTTTGTGACAATTGCGGCCAGTCTCTTGCGCTGTCCTGCTCCAGTTGCGGCACCTCAGCCCGCCCCGGCGCACGATTCTGTGGCCAATGCGGAACGAAGCTGCTTGCAACTGCCGTTGTGGAAAGCGTTCCTCAGACAGAAGATCAAAACTCACGTTTCCGTATCAGTATCGATTCTGGCGAGCGCAAGCAAGTCACAGTTTTGTTTGCCGACATCCGTGGATCAACCGAAATGATTGACGCGCTGGATCCGGAACAAGCTATGTTGCTTCTGGATCCGGCTGTGCAAACAATGGTGAACGCTGTTGAGCGTTATGGCGGAACGGTCAATCGAGTTCAGGGCGATGGAATCATGGCACTTTTCGGTGCCCCCGTCGCCACTGAGGATCACGCCACCCGCGCCTGTCTGGCCGCCCAGGCAATACTCGCCGATGTCGCGGGCCTGCACGGCAAGATCGATGTCCGCGTTGGGATGAATTCCGGCGAGGTGGTGATTCGTGCCGTTGGGCACGATCCGTCGGATTACGACGCGGTCGGCGTGACGGCGCATCTGGCGCACAGAGTCGAGCAGTTCGCTGCCCCCAACACCGCCTGCCTTGCCGCCCGCACCGCCCTCCTGGCGCATGGCTCGGTCGATCTGGAAATGCTGGGCCCACACCGGATCGCGGGCATTGCCGAGAAGGTCGAACTGTTCCGGCTGATTTCCGCGCATGAGCGGCCAGCCTGGCAGGTTCGCGCCTCGGCCGGGCGGATGGCACAATTCCTCGGGCGTGACACCGAATTGCGCCAGTTGGAGACCGCTCTCGGTCGCGCCGCTATTGGCCGCGCCCAGGTGGTCGCTGTGATCGGCGAGGCGGGGATCGGCAAGTCGCGCCTGATGCACGAATTCTTCCGCCGCCTGCCCGCCGGTTTCTGGAACGTGATCACCGCCTCTTCGGTCAGCCATGGCGGCGGAGCCCCATACCGGCTGGCGGCGGACATCTTGCGCGCCATTCTGGGCGTCGACCGCACCCATCACCGTGCCGAGATCGCCCGCAAGCTGGTGCAGACGCTCACCCTGCTCGATCTCGACAGCCCCGAACGGGCGGCCCCATTGGAGAGCCTACTCGATCTGCCGGTGACCGATGAGAGCTGGAACGAGCTGTCGCCCGACGCAAGGCGCGAGCGGATGCTGCCGGTGCTGCGCGACGTGGTGCTGCGCGAATCAGCGATCCGGCCGCTGCTGCTGCTGATCGAGGATCTGCATTGGGCCGATGCGCAATCCGAATCGCTGCTGGAATTTCTGGTCGACGGGCTCGAAGCGTCGCGCACCATGCTGCTGCTCACCAGCCGCCCGGTGGTCGGCATGGGCTGGACCGGGATATCGAGCCGCTCCTTCGCATCGTTCCTGCTGCTGGCACCGCTGGATCGCCACGCCGCCGACCAGTTGCTCTGCGAGGTGCTGGGCAGTGGCGACGAATTGGCCGAATTGCGCGCGCGCATCGTCTCGCAATCCGACGGCACGCCGCTGTTCATCGAGGAGATTGCCCGCGCGTTGCGCGATCAAGGGATCGTCACTCCGGCCTCGCGGGAGATGGAGCTGCGCCGCGATGCGCGCGATCTGCAATTGCCGGCCAGCGTGCAGGCAATCGTCGCCGCGCGAATCGATCAGCTTCCACCGGAATTGCGCCGCCTGCTGCACATCGCGGCTGTGATCGGCAAGGATGTCCCATACGACGTGCTCGCCGCCATCGCCGAACTGCCGGAAACCCAGCTCGATGAACAATTGCGCGCCCTGCAGGCGGCGGAGTTCCTCTTTGAGCTCACCACATCCGGCCTGCGCGAATACACGTTCCGCCATAACCTCACCCAGGTCGTCGCCTACGACAACATGCTGCGGCGGCTGCGGCGCGATCTGCATGCGCGGGTGCTGACCGCGCTGGAAGCCCGCGCGGCGGATCGTCTGGAGGAATTGACCGACACACTCACCGGCCACGCCATGCGCGGCGAGGTGTGGGAGCGCGCGGTGCCGCTGGCGATGCGCGCCGGTGCGAAGGCGAATGCGCGCTCGGCCTGGAAGGCGTCCGTGGGCTTCTTCGATCAGGCGTTGATCGCGCTGTCGCATCTGCCGGAGACCGACGAAAATCTGCGCCGCGGCATCGATGTCCGGCTCGGCATGCGCATCGCCTTGGGGCCGCTGATCGAAATCCAGCGCGCACTGAACGTGCTGGAAGAAGCCGCCGCCATCGCATTGCGGCTCGGCGACATCGCGCGGGTGGCGCAGATCGATGCAAGCCGCTGCGTGTTCCAGACCATCATGGGACATCTGGAAGACGCGATTGCCTCCGGCACCCGCAGCGTCGCCAAGGCGAGCGAATTGCCCGAGCCGACGCACAAGCTCAACGGCGCCTATGCGCTGGCACAGGCGCATTGGTTCGCCGGCAATTTCTCCCAGACAGAAGCGGTGCTGGAGGCCAATCTGCCGATCCTGCGCGGGCCGATGCGGCTGCGCAGCGCCGGGACCAGCGGCAGCATCTCGGTGCTCTCGCTGGTCTGCCTGTCCAAGACCTACGCAATCACCGGCCTGTTCGACCACGCGCTCGACCTCGCCCGCGAGGCGCAGGACATCGCCAACGAGACCGGCAAACCCTACGACCTGACCTATGGTCGTGTCGCCTCAGGTTTTGCCCATATCATGGCCGGGGACGCCGAGCCGGCGTTGGCGGAACTGACGGTGGCGCTCGACCATTGCCGACGCGGCAATATCCCGCTGCTGGTGCCCTCGGTGGCCCGCTATCTCGGCCGCGCCTACGCGCTGCTCGGCGATATCGACGCAGCACATGATCTATTGGAGGAATCGCTGGAGAGCTGCCGGGCGCAAAGCATGACCGCGCTGACCATTTGGTGCGGCCTCGCCTCCGGCCACGCCCATCTGGAAGGCGGCACACATGACGACGCCGCTGATCGGCTCGAACATATTCTGGCGCTTGCCCGCAAACACACCTACCGACCGGCTGAGGCGCATGGTTGGCACCTGCTCGCCCGGTCGCGTCTGGCGCAAGGCAATATTCTCTCGGCAAGACAAGCACTTGAGCTATCGGCGACGATGTCAGACGAGATGAACATGCAACCGGAACTGGACGCAATCGCGCAAACCCGCGCACTTTTCCCGCCGATCTGAGCGCAGGAATAGATACCTTCCCAAATTTGTGTACCGTCTACGTATAGTCAGACGCAACAGCTAACGCTTAGCATTTTGTTGGGTAACATGCTGGAGGAAGAAAAATGTCTCTTTATAACGTTCCGGGTATGCCTGAAGGCGACGCGAAGCCGATCAATCTCGCTGACCTGGGAAATATTCTGAAGATCCTGGTGAAGAATCCGCAAATCCGTTCGGACATGTTTGCCGATCCGGAAGCCACGCTCGCTCGTCTCAACTACGACGCGCATGGCGATGCGGTGACGTTCTTCGCCTCGCTGCGCGGTGCTGACTTCCATGCTGCTTCCGAGGCATTTGCCCCGGCGCATCCGGACCCGGCTCTGGGCATGGCGGAGTGCTGATCACGTGACGGGAACGTGTGTGGAGGCCAACCGGCTTCTGTTGGTCTCCATGCCGTTCTCGTTGGCCTACTTTCCCAACCTCGCGCTCGGCCTGCTCAAACCGGCAGCCGAGCGCGCGGGTTGGGAGTGTGATGTCGAATATTTCTCGCTGGACCATGTCAGCGCGCTGGGGGATGACGCCAACGCGGTGCTGACGGATGTGCGCTATTACAATGCGCAAGTCGGTGAATGGGTGTTCGCCGGTGTGGCCAACGGTCATCCCGAGGATATGGGCACCGAATATCTCACCGAATTGTTCGCCAAAGAATTCTCCCAATTCTACCAGCCCGGCCGCGTGATGGCGTTCCTCGCCGCGCGTGAGGGAGCGTCGTCGTTCATCGAGCAATGCTACCAGAGCGTGGATTGGTCGAAATACCGCATGGTGGGCTTCACCAGCTCGTTCCAGCAAACCTTGTCCTCGGTGGCACTGGCCCGGCGGATCAAGCGCGACCATCCTGAGATTCTGATCGCCCTCGGCGGTGCCAACGCCCAGGACGAGATGGGCACCGAACTGCACCGCCGATACGATTTCATCGACATCGTCTGCCAGGGCGAGGGCGACATCGCCTTCCCGCAGATGCTGCGACGCATCGCGGCCGGCGAGGATCTGCGCGGCATTCCGGGCATGGTGGTGCGGGTGGACGGCGAGACGATCGTCCCAAAGGACTCCACCGTCTCGGTGTCGGACATGAACTCCCTGCCGACGCCGGATTTCGACGAGTTCTTCACACAGCACGCTGAACTCGGCTTCCAAAAGCGGCATCCGCCCGCCGTGGTGTTCGAAACATCGCGCGGTTGCTGGTGGGGCGCAAAGTCGCATTGCACCTTCTGCGGCCTGAATGGCGTGACGATGTCCTACCGTGCCAAGACGCAGGACCGCGCGTTCACCGAGTTGGAATATCTGGTCAAGCGCTACGGCACACGCGACGTGGCCAATGCGGACAATATCCTGGAGATGAAATATTTCGAGGATTTTGTACCGCGACTGGAGAAAAGCGGGCTCAACCTGCTGATCTTCTATGAAACCAAGTCCAACATGAAGCCCTGGCAATGGGCGGCTCTTGGTCGTGCCGGCATTCGCAAAATCCAGGCGGGCGTTGAATCGCTGGAGACCGGCGTGCTCAAGCTGATGCGCAAGGGCGTCACCGGCATCCAGAACGTCGCCTGCCTCAAGCTCTGCGCCGAGGCCGGGATTTACATGGAATGGCTCAATCTCGTCGGCTTCCCCGGCGAGACAGCGGAACAATATCAGCGCGTCGCGGACCTGATCCCG
>CAITEF010000140.1 GCA_903891315.1 uncultured Rhodospirillales bacterium
ATCCGGCAAGTCGATCTCCGCTTCCTCCACCTCGGCCCCCGCCTGGATCAGCAGACCGGCCGCCTGTTCGATGGCGGCAATGCCCTCCCAATCAACCGGGGCGTCGAAACCGGGCCTGCGCAACACAGCCACGCGCAACCCGGCGACACCCTGCTCGATTCCATCCAGCCAATTGCGCGGCTCATCCGGCAAGGCATAGGGATCTCTGCCGTCGAAGCGGGCGACGGCGGACAGCATCAGGGCCGCGTCACGCACAGACCGCGTGATCGGGCCCGCCACGGCGACGGCGGAGAACGCGCCGAGTGGCCATTGTGGCACCCGGCCGAACGTCGGCTTCAGACCCACCACCCCGCACCACGCCGCCGGAATCCGGATCGAGCCGCCCGCATCGGTGCCCAGATGCAGCGGGCCGAAACACGCTGCCGCCGCCGCCGCCGCGCCCGCGCTGGAGCCACCCGGCGTGTGATTGGTGTTCCACGGATTGCGGGTGATGCCGTGCAACGGGCAATCGCCGGGAGATTTCCAGCCATATTCGGTGGTGGTGGTCTTGCCGATGATCACCGCACCGGCCGCCTTCAGACCGACCACGCTCGGCGCGTCATCGGCCACCGGTGCCGGATCGCTCAGCCGCGAGCCGCGTCGAGTCGGCAGGCCCGCGACATCGACCAAGTCCTTCACTGTCACCGGCACGCCGTCGAGCGGACCGAGCGGCCGCCCGGCCCGCCAGCGCGCCGCACTTTCGCCAGCCTGGACCAGCGCTTTGGGATTCATCGTGGCGAAAGCGTTGATCGATTGATTGAGCCGCGCCACCCGCTCGGTGACCGCCTGCAACACCTCCACCGGGTCGAGCACCCGGCGGGCATAGAGGGCGAGCAGGTCTTCGGCGGCAAGCAGGCAGGGATCGGTCATGGCGCAAATCCGACAAATCGTGTCGGGGGCACCATGACGCAGCGCCCCGGCTTTGCAAGGGGCGGCATGGGGCAAACGCCGCGCGGGTCGAGCCGCCTAGATCTGCAGCGCCTGGGTGGCGATTTCGACCTCCTGGAAACTCGGCATGAACTGCGTCGGTGCCATCTTCCGCCCCGATTCGGCGCTCACCGCCGGTGCGTTGCCGTTCAGATGCGCCACGATCACCGCGCGCACCACATCGGTGAACTTGCTCTCCTCCTCCACCACGCCCTTCAGCCGCGACGCAATCGGCCCAGCGATGCCATAAGCCAACAAAATGCCAAGGAAGGTGCCCACCAGCGCACCACCGATCATCGCCCCCAGCACCGCTGGCGGCTCATTGATATGCGACATGGTCTTGATCACGCCGAGCACGGCGGCGACGATGCCCAGAGCGGGCAGGCCGTCAGCCATGGTCTGGATGGCGTGAGCGGCATGAAGTTCCTCGTGCAGGGTTTTCTTCAGCTCGCGGCCCATAATGTCCTCGATCTGGTTTGGATCGTCAGCGTTCATCCCCACCAGACGCAGATAGTCGCAGATCGTGCCTGACACATGATGGTCGGCCAGCAACTTGGGAAACTTGGCAAACGCCGCACTTTCCGAGGGTTTCTCGATATGCGGCTCCAGCGCCATTGTGCCCTTGGTGCTGGCGAGGCGGACGAAATAATACAGCAGGCAGAGCAGATCGAGATAATCCTGCTTCTTGTAGACCGCCCCCTTGAGCACCTTGCCGATCCCGTGCAGCGCGTGTTTGACGTCATGCATCGAGTTGGACATCACGAAGGTGCCGATGGCAGCCCCGCCGATGGTCAGGAACTCGAAGGGCAGCGCCTCAACCAACGGCCCCATGCTGCCGCCGGAGAGCAGATAACTCCCGAAGACGCAGACCAGAACGAAAACGAGACCGCCAATGGTCGTCATTTCGCGCGCTCCTTCGCCGCCGTGTCACGCGACGCCGTCTTGCCGGCCGTGCGCAACACCAGGATCGAAATCCGGCGGTTTTCGGCAGCCATCGGATCGGCCGGCAGCAGCAGATCGCGATCCGCATTTCCGGTGACACTGCGGATGCGCGCCTCCGGCAGCCCCGCTTCGAGCAGCAGGCGACGGGTCGCGTTGGCGCGTTCGGCGGAGAGTTCCCAATTCGTCTTGCCGCCGCCGCGATAAGGGGCGGCATCGGTGTGACCGGCGATTGAGATCGGCTCGGAGAGTTTCATCAATGCCGGGGCCATCTTGGCCAGCAACAGCCGGGCGCGCTCGGCCATGTCCGACGAGCCGAGCGCGAACATCGAGCGACGATCCTGGTCGAGCAATTGGATGCGCAACCCCTCCGGCGTTTGGTCGATGGCGACCTGCCCGGCCAGATCCTCCAGCAGCTTGTCGCCCTGAACAGCGTCGCGGATCTGTTGCGCGGCAGCGGTGAAGGCCGCCTGCTCACGACGCTCCCGCTCCGCCCGGATCGCCGCCTCATCCGCCGAAGCGCGGGTGAGCGCCGCACTGGCGGCGGCTGTCTTGTTGCCCACCAGCGCGAGTACGCGGGCATCCGGCGAGGGGCGCAGCTTCGGGTCAACCTGCCCGGCATCCGGGTTGGCGGTGCCGTCCGGCTTCGGCTGATCGACGCGGATCTCAGCGTGACCGGCGGCGTCAAACGCGGCGGTGCCGGGCTTCTCGGGCTCCTCGGCATCCTGCTCGCGCGGGGTGTGCGGCAGCGAGACCTCGGTGACCGGGTCATCCGGCACAGGCTGTTCGTTGGAACGCCCCGGCACCACAGCCATCGTGCCGCGATCAGACACCATCTCCCCGGTCTCAAACGGTGTCTTGCCACCGAAGGGTCGCCCAGTGCCGGAAGCCCCGCGCGCCAGCGGGTTCATCGGCGAGAAATAATCAGCCAGACCGCGCCGTTGTTCGTCGGTGGTCGCGTTGAGCAACCACATCAGCAGGAAGAAGGCCATCATCGCGGTGACGAAATCGGCATAAGCCACCTTCCAGGCGCCGCCATGATGGCCGCCCTCGATCACCTCTTCCCGCTTGATGATGATGGGACGCTTGGCCCCCGGCTGTTTCGCCATGCCCATTTTCTGCTTTGGCCGCCTGGAACGGGCCGGTTGATCCAGGCGGCAGAATGCAGAGCTTGGGTTGAGAAAAGGTTAGTGCAGGACGCGCTCGAACACCGCCGGATCGACATTGCCGCCCGACAACACCACGCCCACCACCTTGCCGCGCGCGTCGAATTTGCCCGACAGCAACGCGGCCAGCGCCACCGCACCGCCGGGTTCCACGACAATCTTCAGCCGCAGGAAGGCAAAGCGCATCGCCGCGAACACGTCCTGTTCGGAGACCACAACGCCCGGTCCAAGCAGGCGGCGGTTGATCTCGAAGGTCATTTTGCCCGGGATGGGTGCCAGCAGCGAGTCGCACAACAGCGACCCACCCGGCGGGTTGGCCAGTCGTTCGCCTGCGATCAGCGAGCGCGCATGATCATCCCATCCCTCGGGCTCAACGCTGTGCACCAGGGTCTTGGGCGAGAATTTCTCGGCGGCCAGCGCGCAGCCTGCGACGAAGCCGCCACCGCCGGTGCAGACCAGGAAATCGTCCATCACCAGACCGAGTGCCATCGCGTCCTGGATCGCCTCCAGCCCGGCGGTGCCCTGGCCGCAGATGGTGGGCGCGTAGTCGAACGGCGCGATCAACGTGGCCCCCGTCTTGGCCACGAACTCGGCGGCGATCTGCTCGCGGTCATCGGTCATGCGATCATAATGCGTGATATTCGCCCCCCAATCGCGCGTGCTCTCGACTTTGATCGCCGGCGCGTCGCTGGGCATGATGATGGTGGAAGCCACACCGGCCGCCGCCGCCGCGCACGCGACCGCCTGGCCATGATTGCCCGACGAGAACGCCACCACGCCGCCCGCGCGCTGGGCTTCGGTGAGTTGCAGGATGGAGTTGGTCGCACCACGAAACTTGAAGCTGCCGGTTTTCTGCAGCGGCTCCGGCTTGATCAGGATGGTACCGCCGGTGATCTCGTCCAGTTGCAGGCTGCGCAGCAACGGGGTGCGGACGATATAGGGCGCAATCCGCGCGGCGGCGGCGGCAACGTCAGTTCCTGTCGGGAGTTTCATGGCGCGTCCCTCATGCTCGGCATCACGGCAAGACCCCGCGTCTCGCCGGTGGCGGTGATACGGTAAAGCCGGAACTCCTCCGCCACCATCCCGTTGCGCGCACGGGAGAGCATGCCGAGGCGGAGGATGTCACGCCAGGTCGGCCATTCCGGCACATCGGCGCGGCGGGCAGTGCGCACCAGCAGCCCGGTCTGGCCCGCGAAATTGTCGCCCGGTTTCGGCAGATCAAACATGTCCCAACGCGGATCGAGCCCGATCACCAAGCGCCCCTTCGGCAGCAGACGCGCGAGCAAAGCCGCTTGGCCATAATTGTCGTCGGCAATGAAACGCGCCCCCTGCCGCGCCGCCTCGGCGTCGATTTCGTCGGCAAGATGCTGCCACCCGCCAAGACGCAGCAGCGTCGGGTCCCACAGCATCGGAAGTGAGAGCGGCGACAGCGTCGCCTGCACCCAGACCGCCAACGTCAGCGCAAGGCCAAGCGCGGCAGCGGGGATGAACCAGCGTCGCCACGCGGCGGACAGACCTGCGGCTGCGGCGAGGGCGGCCGAGGGGTAAATGATCGCGGGCCAATTCGCCTGTACCCGATCGCCGATGGCGTGTTGCAGGAAGACCAAAGCTGGGAGGGCTGTGGTCACGGCAAGCAGCGTCCAGGCAGCGTCGCCACTGCGGGCGCGGCGGCAAGCGATCACAATTCCGGCGGCGGCGAGAACGGCGAGGATCGGGCTGGCCAGCCCGATCTGCCCGGCCAGCAATTCGCCGACGAATTGAAGCGACCGGGCAGGCGACCAATCACCAACGCGCCCGCCCTGCTTGGCAAAACTCGCCCAGTGATGCAGCGCGTTCCAGAGCAGCACCGGAATGAAGCTGAACAAGGCGAGCAATCCGGCGAGATAGAGCATCGGCGAACGCCACCAGCGCCGCATCTCGGGCGACCACAGCAGCCAGATCACGATGGCGGGGCCGAGCAGCACGGCAGTGTATTTGCTGTCCAGCGCCAATCCCGCGCACGCCCCGGCCACCAACCACCACAGCCCTTCACCCGTCGCCCGCAGCCGCGCCAGCGCGAAGAGAGTGGCCGTCCAGAACAGCAGCAGCGGTGTGTCCGGCGTCATCGTCGTCGCACCTGCGGCGAACAGCAGCGTGGCGTTGAGCAAGATCGCGGCCCAAACCCCGGCTTTCGTGCCAGGAAACAGATCGCGTCCAGTTTGCACAAGCAGCAGCGAGCCAATCGCCGCCGAGAGCGGGGCGAGCAGACGCACGCCCAGATTGCCCTCCCCTGCCAGCGAGGTGCCGAGATGGATGAAGAAGGCCACCATCGGCGGATGGTCGAGATAGCCGGGGGCGAGTGCGTGCGACCACACCCAGTAATACGCCTCGTCCGGCGCCATCGGGCTGGCGGCGGCGACAATCAGGCGGAGTGCGGTGATGACGGCGAGCGCAGCCCACCAGATCGCGTTCACAGGACGACGATCAGAGCGGCACGCCCGCCAGACTGCGACTGGTGCGGATGGTCTGCAGGGTCTGCACCCGTCCGACATTCGGTGCCCCGGTGAGCAGCTGGGTCAGTTGATTCTCATGCGCGGTGTCGCGCGCCACCAGACGCAGCAGGAAATCTCCGCCACCACGGATCATGTGGCATTCGCGCACTTCCGGCCATTCGGCGACCATCTTCTCGAAGCCGGAGAGCACGAGCTCTTTCTGGCTCTCCAACCCGACAATGGCGAAGAAGGTGATCTCCCAGCCGAGTTTCTGCGGGTCCGAATCGGCATGGTAGCCCCGGATGATCCCGGCCTCCTCCAGCCTGCGCACCCGGCGCAGACAAGGCGGTGCGGAAATTCCGGCGCGACGCGCCAGTTCCACGTTGGTCATGCGGCCATCATCTTGCAATTCCGCAAGAATCCGGCGGTCGATGGAATCGAGCAGCGCAGGCTCGTCTGGTAGCGTTTTCATCAGCGGATCGTCACCTCGGCGCTGCGCCACCCCGACACAGCAAGCCGGAGGTGTTGTTGCATGAAAATGTCGTCGATTGAAAGATTGTTCCAACAATGCCGGTCTGCAAGACCCATCCTGGCTAAGACTTGTTCCTGAATTGCGTGCGCCGATATGGTGACGCCAAACTCACGGATTCCGCAGCCATGTCCCAGACTCACACCATCCCCGTTCTGATCATCGGCGCAGGCCCCGCCGGCTACACGGCGGCGATCTACACGGCCCGCGCCGGACTCTCGCCGATGCTGGTGGCGGGTCTGCAGCCCGGCGGGCAGCTGACAATCACCACCGAGGTGGAAAACTACCCCGGCTTCGCCAGCGCCATTCAGGGTCCGTGGCTGATGGAGCAGATGCAGGCGCAGGCCGAGCATGTCGGCACCCAGATCATCTATGACATCATCACCGAGGTGGATTTCAGCGCGCGACCGTTCCGCTGCATCGGCGACTCGGGCGATGTCTATGTCGCCCAAAGCGTGATCGTCGCCACCGGTGCGCAGGCACGCTGGCTTGGCCTCGAGTCCGAGAAGCTGCTGCAGGGTGCGGGCGTGTCGGCCTGTGCGACGTGTGACGGCTTCTTCTTCCGTGGCAAGGATGTCGCCGTGGTGGGTGGCGGTAACACGGCGGTGGAAGAGGCGCTTTATCTGGCCGGTCTGGCGAACTCGGTGACGCTGATCCATCGGCGCGATTCGTTCAGGGCGGAGAAGATCCTCCAGCAACGCCTGTTCGCCAATCCGAAAATCCGGGTGATCTGGAACCACACCGTCGAGGAAATCCTGGCCGCCGGGCGCCCGACCGTGGACAGCGTGCGGCTACGTCACGCGGCAACCGGCGATATTCAGACGATCTCGGTGGACGGCGTGTTCATCGCCATCGGCCATTCCCCCACCACGGCGATCTTCAAGGGTCATTTGGCACTCGATGAGGACGGCTACATCGTCACCACGCCGGGTACGACTCGGACGTCGGTGACCGGCGTGTTCGCTGCCGGCGACGTGCAGGACAAAATCTGGCGTCAGGCCGTCACGGCGGCCGGAACCGGCTGCATGGCCGCGCTGGAGGCGGAGAAATTCATCGCCGAACAGGCACATGGATTGGCCCACGCAGCCGAGTGAAGCAATTAATTTACTGCAAATCGCGAAAAATGACACGAAGTTGTTGATCTTGGTCCAGAGTTGAATCACAAATTCCAAATGCGAATTGCTGATTCGCGCGCCAAGCACGCGTGGCCTTCTACCCTGCCGCGCCGGCGCAAAAAGGGGATAGCCAGCGATGGATTGGGACAAGCTGCGGGTGTTTCATGCGGTGGCGGAAGCCGGGAGCTTCACGCATGCCGGTGACACGCTGAATCTGAGCCAGTCGGCGGTCTCCCGCCAGATTTCGGCACTCGAAGAAGCGCTGCAGGTGCCGCTTTTCCACCGCCATGCGCGTGGACTGATCCTCACCGAGCAGGGCGAGAGCCTGAACCGCACGGTGCGCGAGGTCTTTGCCAAGCTGGCGATGACCGAGGCGCTGCTCACCGAGAGCAAGGAAAAGCCGGCCGGTCGCCTGAAAGTCACCACCACGGTGGGATTCGGTGCCTCTTGGCTCGCCCCTCGCCTGCAGACCTTCCTTGACGCCTATCCGGACGTCTCGATGACGCTGCTGCTGGACGACACCGATCTCGACCTCGCCATGCGTGAGGCCGATGTGGCGATCCGGATGCATCCGCCGAAGCAGCCCGATCTGGTGCAGCGCCATCTGATGGCGATTGACTGGCACGTGATGGCCTCGCCGGAATATCTGAAGAAAAACGGCACGCCGCAAAAGGCCGAGGATCTCGACAACCACAAGATCATCCTGTTCGGCAATTACCGCCCGCCGGTGCCGGATGTGGATTGGTTGGCCGAAGTTGGTCGCCGTCCGGGCAGCCCGCGCAAGCCGTTGCTGGAGGTCAACTCGCTGCAGGCGATGAAGGAAGCCGCCCGCTCCGGCCTTGGCATCGTGGCCCTGCCCGACTACCTCGCCAATGAGTCGGAAGGATTGGTCCGGATCATGGCCGACGTGAAGGCACCGCGGGTGGATGTGTTCTTCGTCTACCCGGAAGAGCTCCGCAATTCCAAGCGCGTGGCGGTGTTCCGCGACTTCCTGCTCGCCCGCCTCGCCCACCGCTAAGCCAGACACGTCCTTGCCTTGATGGAGGTCGCGATCAGCGCCTCCATCGTGGTGAGGAGTTTTGCCATGCCGAACGGCTTGGAGAGCAGGCCGATCAGCGTGTCTGCGCGCATCGAAGCCGGGAGTGCCGGGTTCGGCAGCCCGGTGATCAGGATGATCGGCAAGACGGGTCGCCCGATTCGCGCCCATTTTGCAAGCTGGATGCCTTCATCGACATAGGAAAGCGCAGTGTCGCTCAGCAGCAGATCGTAGTCTCCGGCGAGCAGCAATTCCTGCGCGGCCAGCGCCGTACTGACGCTGATGACCTTGTAGCCGTGAAACAACAGAGCCCGCTCCAGGGACTGGCGCACCGCATCCTGCTCCTCGACCAGGACCACACGCCGATGGGCGGACTCCATCTTCGACCTTTCTAGTTGCTGTTTTACAACTTTTCCGTCCGGACGTTCTAGAGCACGGTCCGACCGATCGGAATCGATCGGCCGGACGGTCGTGCTCTAG
>CAITEF010000141.1 GCA_903891315.1 uncultured Rhodospirillales bacterium
CGCTGGCCAACGTGAAGACGCAGGCGCAGAAACAGGTCCGCGCGAAATACGTCGTCGGATGCGACGGCGCGCGCAGCCGCGTGCGTGACGCCATCGGCGCGGTGCCGCAGGGCGACTTCGCCAACCATGCCTGGGGTGTGGTGGATATTCTCGCCGAGACCAATTTCCCTGATATTCGCCTCAAGGCCGCGATCCAATCGGGCAATGAGGGCAACATCATCCTGATCCCGCGCGAGGGCGGCTATATGGCGCGGCTTTATGTCGATCTCGGCGAGGTCGACCCGGCCAACCGCGAAGCCATCCGCGCCATCACCCAGGAGCAGGTGATCGCCACCGCCCAACGCGTTCTGCACCCCTACACGCTCGACGTGCGCTCGGTTGCCTGGTTCGCCGTCTATCAGGTGGGCCAGCGCGTCACCGACCGCTTCGATGACGTCCCGCCCGCTGAGACCGCAACCCGCCTGCCGCGCGTGTTCATCGCCGGTGACGCCTGCCACACCCACAGCGCCAAGGCCGGCCAGGGCATGAATGTCTCGATGCAGGACGCCTACAATCTCGGCTGGAAACTCGCCGCCGTTCTCGAAGGCCGCTCCAAGCCGGATCTGCTGCGGACCTACACAACCGAACGTCAGGTGATCGCGCAGGGGCTGATCGATTTCGACCGGGAATGGTCCGCGATGATCGCCTCACCGCCGAAGGACCCGAACCATCCGGAGTTGGGCGGGGTCGATCCCGAGGAGGTGCAAGCCTATTTCGTGAAATCGGGCAAATTCACCGCGGGCGTCGGCACGCATTACACGCCATCGACCTACCTCACCGCGCCCGACACCCATCAGGCGCTGGCGAAGGGCCTCACCGTCGGCATGCGCTTCCACTCCGGTCCGGTCATCCGCTTGGCCGACGCCAAGCCGCTGCAACTCGGCCACTGCCACAAGGCCGACGGTGCCTGGCGGCTCTACGCGTTTGCCGACGCGAGCAATGAGAACCTGCGAGCGCTGATGGATTTCCTGGCGAACTCCGAACGCTCACCGGTCCGACGCTTCACTCCCAAGGGGGCGGATATCGACAGCGTGATCGATGTGCGCGGCATCTTCCAGCAATACCATCGTGACCTCAAGGTCGAGGATCTGCCGTGGATGCTGCTGCCGCGCAAGGGCCGCTTCGGGCTGATCGACTACGAAAAGGCCTTCACCCCCGATCTCAAGACCGGCCCGAACATCTTCGACCTGCGCGGGATCGACCGTGCGCGGGGCGCGATGGTGGTGGTGCGCCCCGACCAGCACGTCGCCAACATCCTCCCACTCGACGCCTATGACGCGCTGGGCGATTTCTTCGCGCAGTTCATGCGCGACCAAAGCTGAGCCAAAGCCGGCGCGGGGCTGCTCGACCGGATGTGGCAGAGGATCGCCACACCTGTGATCAGCGCTGACACCAGCGGCAGAAACTCTGCCCCCGCGCCATTCAGCACAACCGCTCCAACTGCGGCACCAGCGGCCATGCCGACATAGAGAGCCGAGGCATTCAACGCGAGAACGAGATTCCGCGCCTGCGGGGCCAGCTCGACCAGCCGCATCTGCTGCGGTGCCATCATCATCATGGCGACCACCGCCCATAGGCCGAGCAGTCCCAACGCCATGCCTGCCTGATGCGGGAAGCCTGCCATCCCGCCGAAGATCGCCGCCAGAGCCGCGAGGCTGATCACGATCATCCGGTTGGCCCCCATCCGCGCCACCAATCGGGCTGCTATGACATTGCCCGCAATACCGCCCACGCCAAACACCAGCAGCGCCACCGGGATCATCTGGCGGCTGATGTCCTGCACCGAGACCAGATAGGTGCCGATCACCGCATAGGTGACAAACTGTGCCGCCATCTGCAGCAATGTGGCACCAATCGCGGGCATCACCGCGCGGTCCCCAAACACATCCGTCAAGGCCCGCGCCGTCGTCCGCTCACCCTTCATGCCGCCCGGCGTGGTGACACGCACCGCCAACGCCGCCGCCAGCGCCAACCCGCCAATGAGCACGAGCACAATCCGCCAGGACAGCAACGTGCCAAGCCAACTCGCCAGCGGCACGCCGAGCACCGTCGCGATGGTCATCCCAGAGAAAACAAAACCGAGCGCTGCCCCTCGCCGCTCGGGTGTCACCAGTCCCGCCCCCGAAGCCGACGCCATCGGCCCCACCAACGCGCCACCCAGCGCCATCACCACCCGCGAAGCCGCAAGCAGAACGAAGTCCTGCGCCACCGCACCCAGCACCGCGCCCAATGCAATTCCCGTCAGGCCCGTGATGATCAGAAGTCGCCGATCCCAGCCGCCGATCCACATCTGCAGAGCCGGTGCCGCAACCGCGTAGGTCAGCGAGAACAGCGTCACCAACTGCGCCACCATCGCCTTGCTGACGCCGAGATCATGCCCAATCGGCTCGGCCAGCCCGATGACGGCCAGCGAGGCGACGCCGAGTGCGAAATACGCCCCTGCCAAGGACGGCAGTGCGAGAGAGGATGTGCCTTTGTTGAACATGGAAAACTCCCGTGCTTGCTGGAGCTTGATGACACGCGCACATCTCATCTGTTAAATCGATTGATGATATGATACCCATCCACACGATGGATTTACGCCAAGCCGATCTCGGCCTCCTGATCGCCCTCGATGTTTTGCTTGCCGAGCGCAGCGTCACCCGCGCCGCCGACCGGCTCGGCTTGAGCCAACCGGCGACATCGGCGCAATTGGCCCGCCTGCGCGATCTGTTCGACGATCCGCTCCTGGTCGCCACCGGCAAGCGCATGGTGCCAACGTCGCGCGCGCTCGAATTGCAGGAGCCGTTGCGACGGCTGCTCAACGACCTCACAGCCTTGGTCCGGCAGAGTCGGAATTTCGATCCGCTGCATTCCGAGAAGATTTTTCGGGTGATGGCGACCGATTACATGCACCGCGTCGTCAGCCTGCCCACCATGCGCAGCCTGGCCGACGCGGCTCCGAATATCCGCCTCGCGATGCTGCTGCACGACGCCAAGCAGGCATGGCGGGCGATGGAGGATGACGAGGTTGATCTTCTGGTGGCGTCGGATCGATTGACCCCGCCCGACGCCAAGGCACGCGTTCTTGGTGAGGAGGGATTCGTCTTTGCCCAACGCAAGGGTCATCCGCGCGGTGTCGGCGCGCTCGATCTCGAACAATTCTGCGATCTTGAGCACATTCTGGTATCGCCGGACGGCGGCGGATTCTTCGGCGCGACGGACGACACGCTGGCCCGCTTGGGCCGCAAGCGCCGTGTGATGGCCTCACTGCCATCCTTCCTGCTCGCAGCCCCGTTGGTCGCCACCACCGATATGGTGGCCGTGCTCCCGGAGCGTCTGGCGCATTCGCTGCAGCAGGAGATCGACCTCTTCCCCCTGCCCTTCAAATCCGCCCGCTTCAACATCGTGATGAGTTGGCATCCGCGATCGCATCAGGATCCATCGCATCAATGGCTGCGGCAAATTGTCGCGCGACTCTTCAGCCAGGCCGATGCCGAGCACAGCCCGCCTGCGTCGGGCTGACTGCCCAACCAAAAACAATCGTCCTACATACCGCCCCACCGGGCTGAAATCAGCGGCGAACGCTGGCATCATTCCGGTTCAAAGGAGCAAACCAGACCATGCGTATCGTCGACGTTCGTGAAATCACCCAGCCGATCTCCTCGCCCATCCGCAACGCCTATATCGACTTCACCAAGATGACCACGAGCCTCGTCGCCGTGATCACCGACGTGATCCGCGACGGCAAGCCGGTGGTCGGCTACGGCTTCAACTCGAACGGGCGCTATGGCCAGGGCGGGCTGATCCGCGAGCGGTTCCGCAGCCGCATTCTCGAAGCCGATCCAAAATCGCTGCTAGACGATGCGCGCGACAATATCGATCCGGCCAAGGTCTGGGGGGCGATGATGATGAACGAAAAGCCGGGCGGGCATGGCGAACGCTCGGTGGCTGTCGGCACGCTCGACATGGCGATCTGGGACGCGGTAGCCAAGATCGAGGGCAAGCCGCTGTTCCGCCTGCTCGCGGAACGCCACGGCCGCGTGGCCGATCCCAGCGTCTTCGTCTACGCCGCCGGTGGCTATTACTACCCCGGCAAGGACAATTCCGCCCTCTGCGCCGAGATGCGCGGCTATCTCGACCGTGGCTACAACGTGGTGAAGATGAAGATCGGCGGGGCCTCCATCGCCGAAGATCAGGGCCGCATTGAGTCGGTGCTGACCGAAATCGGCTCCCAGGCGCAACTCGCGGTCGACGCCAATGGCCGCTTCGATCTCGAAACCGGCATCGCCTACGCCAAGATGCTCCGGCAGTATCCGCTGTTCTGGTACGAAGAAGTCGGCGATCCGCTCGACTACGCCCTGCAGGCCGCTCTGTCGGAATTCTACCCTGCCCCGATGGCCACCGGTGAGAACCTGTTCTCCCACCAGGATGCCCGCAATCTGCTGCGCTATGGCGGCATGCGCGCGGACCGCGATTGGCTGCAATTCGACTGCGCGCTGTCCTACGGCCTCGTCGAATATCTGCGCACGCTGGACGTGCTCACCCAATTCGGTTGGTCCTGGTCACGCTGCATCCCGCATGGTGGCCATCAGATGTCGCTGATGATCGCAGCCGGCCTCGGGCTTGGCGGCAATGAGAGCTACCCCGACCTGTTCCAGCCCTATGGCGGCTTCCCGGACGGTGTGCGGGTGGAAAATGGCCGGGTGACGATGCCGGAACTGCCGGGCATCGGCTTCGAGGGCAAGTCCGACCTGATCCGCGTGATGCGCGACCTCTCCGCCTGATCGCCCCACCGCAGCAAAGGGGGCGTCGCCTGCACCGGGCGACGCCACCGCAAATTTTTCCGGCAGCCTTCACCCGGCCTTAACGATTGTCCCGCAAATTGAGACGCAGCAACGTTTCATGGGACAAATCAGGTGGTCTCCTCTCTGCATCTGCGTCTGACCGACTTCCTCGCCAGCTTTGACGACAGCCTGCTGCCGACCTGGACCGATCCCGGTGACGTCACCGCCACCGGCGTTAGCGTGGCCACTGCCGCACCGGTTCCTCCGCCGACTCCAGCGCCGCTGTCGGGCAAGGAAGGGAGCGTGACCACCAAGATGGCGCTGTATTTGACCGAAACAGGCGACACCACACCGGTCAGCGTCAATGACATCCACCAGGGCCAGATCGGTGATTGTTTCCTGCTCTCCTCCATCGGCGAGGAGGTGTTGACCAGCAATGCCAGCATCAGCGCGATGATAAAATCCAACACCAACGGCACCGAGACCGTCACCCTTTACGAAGCCAAAAACGGCAGTCTGGCGACGTTCGGGACCACCCAGTTCAAGGCGGTCACCGTCACGGTTGCCAACAATTTCCAGGCGAACTCCGTCAACAACGGCTCGACTCAGGATGTGGTGGGCGGGGTGAAAGAGATCTGGCCGCAAGTGCTCGAACAAGCGGTCGCTCAGCTCAACGGCGGCTACAGCTCGATTGCCAATGGCGGCAATCCGGTGATCGCGATTGAGGAACTCACCGGCAAGGCGGCCAATTTCTATTCCGCCGCCAGTGTGACACTCAGCCAATTGCAGTCCTATGTCACGGCGAAGGACATGATCGTGCTGGACACCTCGGCCGCAGGCAACAGCACCTACAACCTCGTCGGCAGCCACGCCTATATGTTCGACGGTCTGGTGGTGAAATCCGGCACCACCTATGTGCAGGCCCTCAACCCCTGGGGTGTTGACCAACCCAATCTCATCCCGGTCTCATCCCTCGGCAAGGCGTTCGTCGAGATGGATGTCGGTCATGTTTAGAGACGCTGCGCCATGAGCACCATCCTCATATAAATTTTCCGTGAATGTTCTGCCCCAGACGTAAGGGGGACCAAAGCGGATCGGTGCCAATGCGGTGGTCGGGGCCGGGGCTGTGGTACTGCGTGATGTGCCGCCAGGCGCCGTCGTGCTTGGCAATCCGGCGCGCATCGTGCCC
>CAITEF010000142.1 GCA_903891315.1 uncultured Rhodospirillales bacterium
CCGATGGATCCAAAAAAGAAGCCGCGTCGGGTCGACGCGGCTTCGGGTGGAGCAGGAGGCCGTTCGCTCAGGGCTTGGCGCCGGTGCGGGTCGTCGTGTAGACCACGGAGCCGGTGTCGGCACGCAGCAGCGAGATCGTCGCGCGGACCTGTTTGATGTGGCGTCGGCAGAAGCTGCAGATCGACAAATGCCAGCGCATGCCCATCCGGTGCGGCAGAGTCAGCGACCCGTCGAGATAGTCGGTTGTCATCTCTGTCACGTCACGGCATTTCAGCATGCAGGCGTCTTCCGGTATGATCGATGGGGTTGTGACTCGCCACGCCGGGCGACGTTACAAGATTTTCAATCGCCCGTCCTCAGACCGGGTGGAATAGGAGCCAGCGTTGCAGCAACAGGACGCACTGTTCGACACACCTGAGTTTCTCGCCCGGCTTCGCGCGGGGGATGAGACGGCCTATCGCCGTCTGGTGCGGCGTTATCACGGCGCGATGGTTGGCCTCGCTCAAGGTGTGATCGGCAGCAGGGCCCAGGCCGAGGAGGTCGTGCAGGACACGTGGTTCGCCGTGTTCCGCAATATCGCAAGCTTTGAAGGGCGGTCATCGTTGGCCGGCTGGCTGTTCACCATCGTGCGCAACCGCGCCCGCACCAGGATCACCTCCGAGGGACGCACCGTCGCCCTGCCGGAGATGGAAGGCACCGGGCGTGCCGTTGGGATGGAGAATTTCACCCCGAACGGCCATTGGGCCGAATTGCCCGCTCTGTGGGACGAAATCAATCCGGAGCGGATCATCGGTGGGCGACAGATGTGGGAGATCGTGCACGAGACGATCCAGACCCTGCCCGCAGCACAACAGGCGACGATTATGTTGCGCGACATTGAGGGGCAGAGCAGTGAGGCGGTGTGCGATCTGCTCGGCGTGTCGGAGGCCAATCAGCGCGTGCTGCTGCACCGCGCACGTGGCCGCGTGCGGGCGGCGATTGACGTGGCGATGGGAACACCACAGCGGCAGCCGCGTCAGGTTGTCGGCGGCGGGGTGGTGGACGTGCGCGGCGCAATCCGGTTTGTCAGCCACGCGCTGTCCGCCGTGCTGGCGTTCTTTCAGCCGCCGAGAAAACTCTGCGCCGCCTGCTTCAACGCACCGTCCCTGGTCGCCTCGGCCAGTTGAGCGGGGGAGATCAGCGGCGGCATCTCGGTGCCGTTGAGCTGAGCGACATAGGTCGCCCGCACGGCGGCGATCGCCGCCATGATCGGCTGATGGCCGCGCAGCACAACGCGCACACCCTGAGCGGCCAAGGCCGCGACATCGGGCAGTTTGGTGCCGCCCAGGATGATCGGCAGATGGGTTGCCGCCCGGATCGCTTGCAGTGGCTCCATCTGTTCGATGCCGGTGAAAAACAGCGCATCAACGCCGGCGGCCTCGTAGAGTTTCGCCCGCGAGACGGCTTCGTCGACGCCCTCGAAATTCACCGCCGACGTGCGCCCAACAATCACCAGCCCCGGATCGCGCCGCGCCGCGAGTGCCGCGCAGATCTTGCCAAGGCCTTCTTCGCGTGACAGCAGGCGCGGTTTGCTGGTGCCGAACGGGGTCGGCAGATCGGTGTCTTCCAGCGTCATGCCGGAAATCCCGGCGCGTTCGAGTTCGAACACGCAGCGTTGCACATTCAACGCGTTGCCGTAGCCGTGATCGGCATCGACCAGCAGCGGCAGGCTGCCCGCCCGCGTCACCCGTCCGGCGAGATCGGCGAATTCGGTCAAGGTAAGCAGAACGATGTCCGGTGCTCCAAGAACGGCCAGCGAGGCGGTGGAGCCCGCCAGCATCGCCAGGCGAAATCCGAGGTCGCCAGCCATGCGCATGGAAATCGGGTCGAACACCGATGCTGGAACAACGCAGTCCGTGCCGCCCAAAATGGCCTGCAAGCTGTCTCTTGGCGTGGCTGTCATCGTCGTCTCCCTCGTTGACGGACCGGGTTGCAACCGGTTTGATGACGGCATCAAAGACGGGAACCGCATCGATGTCGATCCGTGCAGCCGCCGCCGCACTTGGTCTTCTTTTTGGATTCCTCACCCCGGCCGCCGCGCGCGACACGCTGGTGATCGGCGTGGCGCAATTCGCACCAAGTCTGAATCCTTATATCGATCCGGCGGTGATGAAGTCCTACGTGCTGGACTTCGCCACGCGTCCACTCAGCGTCTACGACCCGGATTGGAAGCCGGTGTGTCTGCTCTGCACCGAATTGCCGACCATCGAGAATGGAGGCGCGAAGTTCGAGGTGCAGGCGGATGGCAGTAAGGGATTGGCGGTGACGTTCACATTGCGTCCCAACCTTGCTTGGTCGGACGGCGTGCCGGTGACGACGAGGGACGCGTTGTTCACCTGGAAACTTGGCAGCAATGCGAGTGCGGGGTTCAGCAACAATCACCCCTGGGACCGCGCCAAGCGGATGGAGGTGATCGACGATCATACCTTCATCCTGCATCTCGATCACGCGGTGGTTGGCTACAACATCTGGGACCATTTGCTGCCAGAGCATCTGGAAGCGCAGGCGGCGCAGTCCGGGGTGGAGAATGGCGGCTATCTGAAGGCCACACTCTACAACCGAGCACCCACCACACGCGGTCTGTATGACGGTCCCTATATGGTCACCGATTACAAATCCGGGGCCGAGATCGTGCTGGAGCCCAACCCGCATTGGGCAGGCCAGAAGCCGGGCTTCAAGCGCGTGGTGATCCGTACCATCGAGAACACGGCGGCACTTGAGGCCAATTTGCTGTCCGGTGACATCGACATGGCGCCTGGTGACGCGCCTGCGCTGTCGATCGATCAGGTGATTGCGTTGCAGCAGAAGGAGCCGGATCGGTTTACCTATATCTTCAAGCCGAGCTTGAATTACGAACATATCGACTTGCAGACCTCGAACCCGATCCTGGCCGATCTGCGGGTGCGTCAGGCGTTGCTGTATGGCATTGACCGGCAGACCTTGGTCGCCAAGCTGTTCGCCGGCAAGCAGCCGGTGGCGGCGAGTTGGGTCAATCCGCTCGACAGCAATTTCACCGCAGAGACGGCGAATTATCCGTTCAATCAGGCGAAGGCCAAGGCCTTGCTTGCTCAGGCGGGCTGGAATCGTGTGGCTGACGGGATTTGCGTCAACGCGAAGGGCGAGCGGCTTTCGCTGGAGATTGACACCACCTCGGGCAACAAGGTCCGCGAACTCACCGAGCAGATCCTGCAAAGCCAGTGGAAAGCGGCTTGCGTGGAGTTGACCATCCACAACGAACCGGCGCGCACGCTGTTCGGCGAGACCGTCAAGAAGCGCAGTTACACTGGCATGGCGATGTATGCGTGGTCGAGCGTGGTCAATGAGAGCCCGCGCAAGACGCTGCATTCCTCGCAGATCCCGAATGCTGCCAACAATTGGGGCGGGGCGAATTATGCCGCTGTGTCCAATCCCAAGCTCGACAGCGATATCGACGCCGCTGAGCGCGCGCTGGATCCGCCGCAAAGGCGGGCGATCTGGGCGGATATGCAGCGCATCTATGCCGACAATCTCTGGATCTTGCCGCTGTTCTTCCGTGCCGAGCCCTATGTCTCGCCAAAATGGCTCAAGGGACTTACCCCCACCGGGCATGGCGATTTCAGCCCGCTTTGGGCGGAAGCGTGGCACGGGGAATGAGATTTCGTCTGCTTCGGGTTGCCTGCATCGCCGCAACGCTGCTCGCAACGACGATCCAAGTTCATGCGCGCGATACGCTGACCATCGGCCTGTCCTCGTTCCCGACGCAGTTCCACCCGGCCGCCGACCCGGAGGCGGTGAAATCCTATATTGAGGGCTTCGCGCTGCGTCCGGTGACCGCTTTTGACGCGACGTGGCACAACACCTGCCTGCTCTGCTCCGAACTGCCCTCGCAAGACGCCGACACGGTCGAGATCGAGGAACGCCCGCCCGGTCTGCCCGGTATGGCGGTGACGGTGAAGCTGCGCGGAGGGCTGAAATGGGGCGACGGCGTGCCTGTCACCACCAAGGATCTCGCCTTCACCGCCAAGGTTGGCCACGACCCGCAATCGGGCTTCGCCAACACCCGCACCTGGGGGAAGGTGGAGAGTGTGGAGATCATCGATGATCTCACCGCGATCATGCATCTCGATGAGGTGAGCAGCGAATTTGATCGGATCGATCAATTGCTGCCGGAGCATCTGGAAGGTCCGATCTACGAGAAAGCTGGGGCGGTCGAGTATCTGCACCAGAGCCTCTACAACCGCGCGCCGACCACGCCTGGGCTGTGGAATGGGCCGTTTCTGCTCAGTCAGATCAGCAACAACAATACGGTGGTGCTGACGCCGAACCCGTATTGGTCCGGCACCAAGCCACAGATTCAGCGCATTGTGCTGCGCGCGGTGGAGAACACCGCCTCGCTGCTTGCCACTTTGATGGCGGGGGATGTCGACATGACGCCGGGCGAGGGCGTTGGGCTGTCGGTGGATCAGGCGCTGACGCTGGCGCGCACCCAGCCGACGAAATTCGACTATGTCTTCCGACCATCGCTCGGTTTCGACCATATCGATCTGCAACTCGACAACCCGATCCTGGCCGATGTGCGGGTGCGCCGCGCCTTGCTCGCCGCAATCGACCGGCCGACGATTACGGTCAAGCTGTTCGACGGCAAATTCCAACTCGCCGACAGTTTCGTCAGCCCGCTGGAGCCGATTTTCGACAAGGGCGTGGAGGGCATTTCTTACGATCCGTCATTGGCGCGAAAGCTGTTGGCGCAGGCCGGGTGGCAGAAGGGTCCGGGCGGGATCTGCCATGATGCGCAGGGCCATCGCCTGACGGTGGAATTCCGCACCTCGGCCGGGGCCAAATTGCGGGAATTGATGCAGCAGGTGATCCAGTCGGATTGGAAGAAAGTCTGCGTGGAGACCGTCATCCACAATGAATTGCCGCGCGCGCTGTTCGGCGAGACGTTGAAGAAGCGCATATTCACTGGTGCGGTGATGTATGCCTGGTCGTTCCCGGTGCAATCCAGCCCGCGCCAGATCATGGGGAGCGATCAGGTTCCAACGGCGGAGAACAATTACTCCGGCACCAATTACCCCGACTGGCACAGTGACGTGGCCGATCAGGCGATCAAGACGATCGAGACTGAGATCGATCCGGCCAAGCGGCAAGAGGCGTGGCAGGCAATCCAGCGCGCCTATGCGGAAGACCTGCCGTCACTGCCGCTGTTCCATCGCGTCGAAATTCATCTGATCCCGAGATTTCTGCACGGTCTGGTGCCGACGGGGCACAATGACATTTCGGTGCTGTGGGCCGAGGATTGGCGGATGGATCCGTGATGACGCTCTGGTTTTCCTGATGCTCCCCACCGCCGCCACCACCCAAACCCTGCTCGCCACTGAAGATCTCCGCATTCGCTTTGGCGCGCGGGAGGTGGTGGCCGGTGTTGGCTTGGAGTTGGCGAAGGGGCGCACGCTCGGCGTGGTTGGCGAGAGCGGCAGCGGCAAGACGCTCACCGCGTTGGCGATGTTGGGACTCGTGCCCGCGCCGGGGATGGTCTCCGGTTCGATGCGGTTCGAGGGGCAGGAATTGCTCGGGTTGGAGGAGCCGGATTGGAGACGCGTGCGCGGTGGTCGGATCGCGATGGTGTTTCAGGAGCCGATGACCGCGCTCAACCCCACCATGCGGGTCGGCCGACAGATTGCCGAAGCGATGGTGCTGCATCTGGGTAAATCCTGGCATGAGGCAGATATCGAGGTGCTGCGTTTGCTCGACGCCGTCGGCATCGCCGATGCGCCTGCGCGGGCACGGGCCTACCCGCATGAGCTTTCGGGCGGGATGCGTCAGCGGGCGATGATCGCGGCGGCTCTGGCTGGTCGGCCCGGATTGCTGGTCGCCGATGAGCCGACCACAGCACTCGACGTCACGATCCAGGCGCAGATTCTCGACCTGCTCGCTGATCTGCGCGCGCAGACCGGGATGGCGATGATTTTCATCAGCCACAATTTGGCGGTGGTGGGCGAGATCGCTGATGAGATTGCGGTGATGTATGCAGGTCGTATCGTCGAGCGGGCGAGCGCCGAGCGGCTGCTTTCCAGCCCGCGACATCCCTACACCCAAGGCCTGATCGCAACCTTGCCGAACCCGGAACACCGCACCGAGCGGCTCGCCACCATCCCTGGTCATGCGGGTGACCGC
This sequence comes from uncultured Rhodospirillales bacterium, assembly GCA_903891315.1. Taxonomy (GTDB): domain Bacteria; phylum Pseudomonadota; class Alphaproteobacteria; order Acetobacterales; family Acetobacteraceae; genus CAIQQQ01. Next base: position 6,193 of record CAITEF010000142.1, read on the forward strand.
CCGGCCACCGGCTGCCGGTTCGCGCCGCGGTGTGGACGGGCGGAGGAGGCGTGTCTGGCAGTGGAGCCCGCGCTGATCTCGGTCTCGGCGGGGCATGACGTGGCGTGCGTGCTGGCATGACGGCGTTGCTCGAAGCCATTGATGTCTCGGTGCATTTCGCAACGCGGGCGGGGAAGGTTCGGGCGGTGGAGGGCGTGTCACTGGCGGTGGCCGCGGGCGAGGTGTTGGCGTTGGTGGGCGAAAGCGGCAGTGGCAAATCGACGCTCGGATTCACGCTTGCCGGATTGCAGAGCCCGACCTCCGGCGCGGTTGCGTATGCCGGTCGGGGGCTCGACCGCGCAGGCTGGCGCTCGGTGCGGCGGGATATCCAGATCGTCTTTCAGGACCCTTTCGGGGCGCTGGACCCGCGCATGCTGGTGGGAGACATCATCGGTGAGCCGCTGCGGGTGCAGCAGATCGGCACCGCTGCCGAGCGACGGGCGCGGGTGATGCAATTGCTTGATCAGGTCGGACTTCCCGCTGAATCGGCGCAGCGCTTCGCGCATGAATTCTCCGGCGGACAGCGCCAACGCATCGCGATTGCCCGCGCTCTGGCACCCAGGCCGAAGCTGATCGTGGCCGACGAACCGCTTTCGGCGCTGGATGTTTCGGTGCAGAGCCAGATTCTCAATCTGCTCGCCGATATCCGCGCCGCCGAGGGATTGGCGCTGTTGTTCATCAGCCATGATCTGGCGGTGGTGCATCATCTGGCTGACCGGGTGGCGGTGCTCTATCTCGGCCATTTGGTTGAGTTGGCCAGCCGCGACGAGTTGTTCGAGCGCACGGCGCATCCCTACACGGCCTCTCTTCTTGCCGCCGTGCCAAGACTGGGGCGAAAACGCACACGCGGCGGGCTGTCGGGTGAGATGCCAAGCCCGCTCGCACCGCCCTCCGGCTGCGTGTTCCATCCGCGTTGCCCGAAGGCGCAGGATCTTTGCGCCGAGTCTGCGCCGTTGTTGCGTGAAGTGACTTCGGGCCACGCGGTGAGTTGCCATTTTCCGCTGGGAGGGCAGGGCTGATGCGCGGCTTCATCCTCTCCCGCCTCGGACAATCGGCCTTGGTGCTGCTGGTGATGAGCTTCGTCATTTACGGCTTGATCGGCTTGATGCCGGGCGACCCGCTCGACGTGATGCTGGCCTCGACCCCCGGTGTCACCGCCGAGGGCGTGGCAAGGCTGCGTGCGATCTACGGGCTCGATCAGCCGCTGATGCTGCGCTATTTCCACTGGCTAGTGGCAGCATTGCAGGGCGATTTCGGCTATTCGCGCACCCATTCGGTGCCGGTGCTGGAAGTGCTGGCTCCGGCGTTGGTGACGACATGCCGTCTGATGCTGATCAGCTTCGTGCTCGCCGTGACGTTGTCGTTCCTGCTCGGCATCACCGCCGCCTTGCGCCCCGGCGGTTGGCTCGACGGCGTGATCAGCCTTGGCGCATTTGCCGGGATTTCGGTGCCGGTGTTCTGGCTGGCGCTGATGATGATCCTGGTCTTCGCCGTCGAACTGCACTGGCTGCCCGCCAGTGGGGCGGACACGGTGGGGGATGGCAGCTTGCTCGACCGCGCGCGCCATCTGGTGATGCCGGTGGCGACGCTGGCATTGGCCAGCACCGGCGGGTTCACCCGGTTCATCCGCGCCTCGATGATCGAAACACTGCGGATGGACCATATCCGCACCGCCCGCGCGCGCGGCAATCCGCCTTGGCGGGTGGTGATGGTCCATGCGTTGCGCAACGCGATGATCCCGGTGCTGACGGTGATCGCGCTGAGCTTCGGCAGCTTGTTCTCCGGCGCGTTGCTCACCGAGACGATGTTTGGCCAGCCCGGCATGGGCAAGCTGATCTATGACGCGATTTTGGCCAATGATTTCAACCTGGCACTCTCCGGGTTGCTGTTCGCGACGTTGATCACGCTGCTTGCCAATCTTGCCGCCGATCTCGCCTATGCGTGGCTTGATCCGAGGATCAAGCTGTGACCGGCATCTGGATCACCCGCTGGCGCAGGCTGCGGGGCCATCGCGCGGCGATGCTGAGCCTGATCATGCTCGGGCTGCTGATTGTTTTTGTGCTGGCGGCGTTCCCGATTGAAGCGCTGACCGGGATCGACCCGGACGAAGCCGATCTGCTCTCTCGTTTCGACCCGCCAAGCTGGGCGCATCCGCTCGGGATGGATGAGGCTGGGCGGGATGTGTTGCTGCGGCTGATGATCGGCGGACAGATCTCGCTTTTGGTTGGCGTGCTGGCGACGATAATCGGCGGCGGGATCGGCGTCTGCCTCGGCGTGATGGCGGGCTATTTCGGCGGCAGACTCGACGGCGTGCTGATGCGCTTCACCGACGGGATGATCGCGTTGCCGCTGTTGCCATTGCTGATTGTGCTGGGGGCGGTGGATCTGACCAAGCTCGGCTTCTCCGCCGAATTTTCCCATTCCGGGGCGGCGGGATTCTGGCGGATTGTGGTGATCATCGCGTTGGTCGATTGGACCTCGATTGCCCGGCTGGTGCGTGCCTCCGCGTTGCAGATCCGTGAGCGCGATTATGTCCGCGCGGCGCGTGCCGCCGGTGCCGGGCCGTTTGACATCATTCGCACCCATATCCTGCCCAACATCGCCACGCCCATCATCGTCTCCTTCACGCTGACGGTGGGCAGGGTGATCCTGTTCGAGAGCGTTTTGAGCTTCTTGGGCTTCGGCGTGGTGCCGCCGACGCCTTCCTGGGGCAATATGCTCAACAACGCGCAGGAACTTGTGACCTCCGCCCCGTGGCTTGCGGTCTGGCCGGGGGCATTGATTTTCCTCACTGTGATGGCGGTGAATTTCTTGGGCGACGGGCTTCAACACGCATTTGATCCGCGTTCGGAAGCGGGGGAGTGACGGTGGATTGTGCTTTTTTCTCCCGCCTTTCCGTTGATATGATCGGCGCATGACCATCACCTTGACCCAAGATCAGCGGGATTGGATCGCCGAGCGGATTGCGGAGGGCGAATTCGCCTCTGAGGCGTTGGCGCAGGCGGATCGAGGTGAATTCATCACGCTGGAGGAATTCCGGGCGCGAAATTCTGCGCGGATTGCCCGCTTCCAAAGGTGACGGCTTCCGTCGTTTTTCTTCCGGCGGCTGATCAAGACATCGATCAGATTTCGAACATCTGGGCCAGAAAGCAAGATTGTCCGTCGGTCAGAGCTATCTGGACAAATTTGAGCGACTGGCGGCTGACCTTGCACTCTTCCCATCTTCCGGCGCGCCACGGCGCAAGTTGGGTCATGACATCCGGAACGGGATCGTCCGCTCCCTATCTGGTGATCTATCGACACAGTGGCGATGATCTGGTGCTGGTGTTGCGCGTCGTCCACGGCAGCCAAAACATCACACGGCGCCTGCTGCGCTCTATCAAGCAAGAAGAACAAGAATGACAAAAGAAATCCTGCTCAACGCCTTCGACATGAACACGGTCGGCCACATCCAGCATGGCCTGTGGCGACATCCGCGTGACCAGTCGCACCGCTACGCGGAACTGTCCTACTGGACGGATCTTGCGAAAACTCTGGAGCGTGGCCTGTTCGACGGGATTTTCCTCGCGGACGTGCTTGGCGTCTATGACGTGCTCGGCGGCGGACCGGAGGCTGCCATCCGCAACGCGGTGCAAATCCCACTCGCCGACCCGATGCTGCTGATCCCGGCGATGGCGAGTGTGACCGAGCATCTCGGCTTCGGCGTGACCTGCACCACCACCTACGAGCCGCCGTTTCTGTTTGCGCGACGGATGTCCACGCTGGACGCGCTGACGAAGGGGCGCGTCGGCTGGAACATCGTCACCGGCTACCTCGACTCTGCCGCCCGCGCGATGGGGCTGGCGACGCAGGTGCCGCATGATGAGCGTTATGATTGGGCGGATGATTATCTCGACACCGTCTACCGGCTCTGGGAAGCCAGTTGGGACGACGATGCGGTGCTGGCGGACCGCAATGTCGGGTTTTACACCGATCCGGCCAAGGTGCGCCGCGTGCAGGGTGTCGGTCGCTACATGATGGATGCGATGCATCTTTGCGCGCCGACGCCGCAGCGTACGCCGGTGTTGTATCAGGCCGGGGCATCGACCCGTGGGCGTCAATTCGCCGCGACGCATGCGGAATGCGTGTTCCTCAATGGCACGTCGAAACCGCAGGTCGCCGCCCTGGTCGCCGATCTGCGGGCGCAGACTCTGCATCCTCTGAAAGTGTTCGTCGGGGCCACGGTGGTGGTCGGTCGCACCGATTCCGAGGCGGTGGAGAAACTGACCGAGTATCGCCAATTCGCCTCGGTGGAGGGGGCATTGGCGCATTTCTCCGCCTCCACCGGAATCGATTTCGCCAAGCTCGACATGGACGATCCGATCCCGTCGGCACCCACCCAGTCGAATCAGTCCAATGTCGAGGCGGTCACCACCAAGGCGGCCAGCGTGTGGACCAAGCGGAAACTGATCGACAGCTTTATCCTGGGCAGCCGTCAGGCGCCGATTGTCGGTGGTCCGGAGACCGTGGCCGACGCACTGATCGCCTGGGTGCAGGAGGCTGATGTGGATGGGTTCAATCTCTCACGCACGGTGATGCCGGAGTGCCTGGACGATTTCATCGCATTGGTGGTGCCGGAGTTGCAGAAGCGCGGCGTGTTCAAGACCGCGTATCGCGACGGGCCGCTGCGGCAGAAACTGTTCGGCCATCCCCGCCTGCCCTCGGCCCATCGCGGTGCCGCCGCGCGGATTGTTTAGCGGGTTATTAACCTTTCTCGGTGAGGCTGGCCGTATGGCCTCGCCCGAAGACGATTACATATCCGGCATCTATGAATTGCTGCCCGGTGAGCCGCCTTTGGGGGCGGGCGGGCAGATTGCCTTTGGCGTGCGCGATCACCGGCAGGGGCGGCGCGATTTGATGGCGGTGCTGGTGGCACGCGACCTTCCCGCACGGGCGGTGGCACTTTCCACGCTGGTCGGTCAGCAGATTGACGGGATGATCCTGCCGGTCGCGCACGGCGTGGGGCGGCTGCCGGGTGGCCGGGAGGGATATTTCGTCGTCCAGCCGACAGCATCCGGCCGGGCGCTGCTCGATCCAGCGCTGCCGGTGCCGCCGATGGGTGAGCGGGCGTTGATCGAGCAGATCCTGCGCCCAGCGGCGCTGGCGCTGGACCGCCTGGCGCAAATGGGGCTCACCCACCGCGCGATCCGACCGGACAATGTGTTCCTGGCGCGGGAGGGGGGCGCAATGCTGCTCGGTGGTGCCTGGGCAGCGCCGCCGGGGGTGTTGCAGACTGCGGTGTTCGAGCCTCCCTATTCGGCAATGTGTCATCCGTCCGGAAGGGGAGAGGGCAGCATCGCCGATGACGTTTACGCGCTCGGTGTCCTGCTGATCTCGGCGGCCATCGGGGCGGTGCCGTTGGCGGGTTTGTCGGCCGATGAGGTGATCCACCGCAAGCTGGAGCGTGGCAGTTTTGCCGCCCTGGTTGGCCAGACTCGCTTGCCCGCGGCGATTGCCGATCTGGCGCGTGGTATGCTCGCCGAGGACCCGGATCATCGCGCGCCGCCCGCTTTGCTTGCCGACCCGCTGGCGGCCCGGTCGCGCCGCGTCGCCGCGCGTCCGCCGCCGCGTGCGCAGGTGCCGATCGAGCTGGCCAACATGACCGTGTGGGACGCGCGCATGCTGGCATTCGCCGCGTTTCGCGCGCCGGAGGAGGGGCTGCGGCTGCTGCGCGGCGCGGAAATCGACGCGTGGCTGCGCCGTGCACTTGGCGATCCGTTGCTGGCCGCACGGGTGGACGACGCAGTGCGGGCGGCACGTGATCCGCAGCATATCGAGGCGGGTACTGCCGACCAGCTCCTTCTTCTGCGCTGCATCGCGGTGCTCGATCCGCTGGCGCCGTGCTGTTGGCAGGGGGCTGCTTTGTTTCCGGACGGCATCGGCCCGCTTGCTGCCGCAGCCGACGGCAAGACGGATCGGGTTGGGCTGCGACAGGGCGTGACCAGCTTGCTGTTAGGTGACGGGCTCGGTGTCTGGGGCAATGCGCGGGGCGAGCGAGTCGACGTGTCGCTGCTGCGGCTCGATTGGCGGCAGAGTCGGCTGTTGCTGCATATTCCCGGCTGGGCAGGCGGGTTTGCGCGGCTGCGTTACGCGCTGAACCCGCTGCTGCCTTGTCTTTCGCCGCTCCTGGCGGAGTCCTGCGTGGTGCGCCTGTCCGATTTGCTGCCCGCGCTGGAACGGGCGGCACCCGGGGCTTCGGGCGGGCTGGTGGATGAGGAGGTTGCCGCCTTCATCTCAGCCCGGCTGAAGGGGCGGATGGACAGCGAGTTCGAAACCCTGGCCGTGGCCGAGAACCCGGATATCGACCCGCCCGGCCATCGCGGCCTTGCGATGTTGCGGGTCTTGGCGCGGCTGGCGGGGAGTGCGCCAGAGCAGCGTTGGGTGGCAATCGCCGAGACCGTGCTGCGCGAGGTCGAAGCTGCCGCAGAACGTTGGCATTCGGAGAGCGCGCGCGCCGAGCGTGTGGAGCGGCTGCGCGAGGCGGCGGCGCGGGGCGCGCTGGTGCCAATGGCGCAAATCCTCGACGACCCCGCCAGCCTGCGACAGGACCAGCGTCAAGCCCAGGCGGCGGAGGGGCTGATCGCGGGCCTGGAACAGCAACTCGCCACCATTGGCGCCCGTCTCGCCGAGCGTCGCGACGCCGCACGCTGCACCGCTCAGGAAATCACCGCCGCCTGCGGTGCGATCCTGCTGGTCGTGATGGCACTATGGCGGGCTGTCTCGTGAAACGGCTCGGCGGCATCGTGATGCCGGTTCTGCTGATGGCGGCGCTTGTCGCCTTGTTGTATTCTGGCGCCTTGCCGGCACTCATCCTGTTTCTGCCCGCCTTGCTGATGCTGGTTATCGAGCAGGAGCCAGGTCGGCCGATGACCCGCATCTTGTTGCTGTTCGGCCTCGCCGGATCATGGGACGTGCTGGATGTGTTCTGGCACGCAGGCTCGCTGCGAATATCGGACGGGATGGGGATGCTCGATTTGGACACGCTGGCGCGCGCGTGGCTGGCGCAGGCGGTGGGCTGGCTGCTGGCCGAGGGGTTGTCGCTGTTGCTCACCCATGTGTCGGACCGCGAACAAAGCCAGGCGCGTGCGCGCACCGAGGCCGATGTTGCGGCGTTGCGCGCGGAATGGCGGTTGCGCCCGGCAAAGCTC
>CAITEF010000143.1 GCA_903891315.1 uncultured Rhodospirillales bacterium
GAGGCCAAGATCGCTGAACGGCAGGAACAGGGCCGAGCGCGCGCCGACCACGACGCGGGCCTGCCCGGTGGCGACCTCATGCCATGTGCGCCTGCGCGTCGCCGAACTCAGATCGGAATGCCAGATCGCAGGCGGCACGCCGAAGCGGGTCGCGAATCGGGCGAGGAACTGGGCGGAGAGCGCGATCTCCGGCAACAACACCAGTGCTTGCCGCCCGGCGCGCAGACAGGCGGCGATGGCCTCGTGATAGACCTCGGTCTTGCCCGACCCCGTCACGCCATCGAGCAGCGACACGTCAAACCGCCGCGCCGTCACACTCTCCCGCAGCGCCTGCGCCGCGGTTTCCTGATCCTCTGACAGCGACGGCCCGGGAAGATCCGGGTTCGGTGGCGGTGCCGGATTGCCCGCAAGATCGGCCGGCAACAGCAACCCGACATCCGCCATCGCGCGGACCACGCCAGCGGAAACGCCCGCCGCCTCCGCAAGCGCCGTGGTGCCGAGTGGCTCGGCCTCGGCCAGGGCGTCGAGCACGGCCTGCCGCTGCTTGGTCAGCTTGGTTCCCTCGGGAATCGCGGCCCGCTTCCAGCCAAGTTTCGGCGCGGAATCCTGCATCGCGTTGACCCTGAGCGCCATCGCCAGCACGTCGCCGGGAGCCGACAGGGTGTAGGCGGCGATCCAGTCCACCAGCTTGCGCAGGTCCTCACGCATCGGTGGCACGGCGAGACGGGCGGTGATCGAACGCAGGCGGTTGTCACCGACACTGCCCTGCGCCGCGCCGTCCCACACCACGCCAACCACCTCGCGGCGATTGAGCGGCACCTGCACGATGTCACCTGGAGCCAGTTCCATCCCGCGCGGTACGCGATAATCGAACGGGCCGGGGACCGGGTAAGGCAGCAGAACCGGCACGCGCATACCCGATCCTCCCGGAAGTGCCAGGGAATCGAGTTCGGGTTGCTTTCGCTGACTGTCTCGCATCCTGTATAGCCATGCCAGAGACGCCCCTCCTCTCCCAGGGGCAAAGCAGTGAGACAGACATCATGAAATTCTTCGTCGACACCGCCGACACGGCAGAAATCAAGTCGCTGGCGGAGTCCGGCCTGCTCGATGGCGTGACCACCAATCCGAGCCTGATCGCCAAATCCGGCCGTAAGATCCTCGAAGTCATCGCGGAAATCTGCGCCATCGTTGAAGGCCCGGTCAGCGCCGAGGTCGCGGCAACCGATTACGAGACGATGATGCGCGAAGCCGCAGTGCTGCGGAAAATCGCCCACAATGTCTGCATCAAGCTGCCGCTGACGCCGGACGGCCTGCGCGCCTGCAAGGCGCTCACCAACGAAGGCGTGCAGACCAACGTGACGCTCTGCTTCTCCGCCGCCCAGGCGCTGATCGCGGCCAAGGCCGGTGCGACCTTCATCTCCCCCTTCGTCGGTCGTCTCGACGACATCGGCCAGGACGGCATGGAGCTGATCTCTGAGATCGTTGACATCTACGGCAACTACCCCGCACTCACCACGCAGGTGCTCGTCGCCTCCGTGCGCAACCCGATCCATGTGATCACCGCCGCCAAGCTCGGTGCGGATGTCGCCACCCTGCCGCCGTCGGTGCTGCGCATGCTTTACCACCACCCGCTGACCGACAAGGGCCTCGCCGCCTTCCTGAAGGATTGGCAGGGCACCGGGCAGTCCATCCTCTGATGGAGCCAGCCCGCGCCTCGGCCGGGCTTGCAGACGAGGTGCGGGCGTTTCTGCGTGCGCATCCTGAATTTCTGGCGGAGAACCCGGAGCTTTACCGGGTTCTTCTCCCGCCAGCCCGCGTGCATGGTGGCGACGTGGAAGACCACATGGCCGCGATGCTGGCCGCCCAACGGGCACATGCGCGGGCGATGCAGGACGAGGCCGGGCGCGTCGTCGCCGTCGGTCGCGCCCAGGCCGGGCTTGCTGCGCGTGTGCAGGAGGCGGTCCTTGCGCTGATCGAGGCGCGCTCCACCGTCGAATGCGTCGCGTCCGATTTCCCTCGCACTTTGGCCGTGGATGCCGCGAGCCTTTGCGCCACCGCCCCGATTCTCGGCGCTCGACGTCTGCCGCCCGGGAGCCTCGCCACGCTGTTCGGCCAACGCGCCGTCGTCTTCGCAGCACCGGAGGGTTGGGCCTCCACGTTGCACGGAGAAGCAGCCGGCCTGGCTCGGCATCAAGTGTTGATCCGCATTCCCGGCCACGATGCTCTGGTCGCCTTGGCGGCACGCGACGGTGACGTGCTCGATCCATCGCAAGGCCTCGCCTGCTGGCACTTCCTCGCCCGCGCCGTCTCGGCCGCCCTGTCCCGATGATGTTGGCTGAGACCGCACGCCAGGGCTTTCTCGACTGGCTCGCCCTCGAACGCCGCGCCGCCGCACTCACGGTCGAGACCTACGCAAGCGACATCGCCTTCTTTCTCGGTTTTCTGTCCCGCCATCTCGGCGGCGAGCCGACGCTTGAAGATCTCGCAGGTCTTCGCCTCTCCGATTTCCGCGCCTGGCTCGCCGAGGCCGCCTCTGACGGGCGCGGCAAGGCGACGCGGGCGCGCCATGTCTCGGCGGTAC
>CAITEF010000144.1 GCA_903891315.1 uncultured Rhodospirillales bacterium
AGGTCTTCCTGCCGTTCTCGCTGTTCTATCTGGTGCTGGTGGCCGGCGTGCTGCTGGTGATGGGGTGGCTGCCGCATGTTGCCTGATCTGCACATCAACTCTTGCGAAGCATCGGGGACCTGAGCGATGGGATTTCTGGATCGCACCGCGCGCAGCATGCTGCTCAGCGAATTGGTCAGCGGCATGGCGCTCACGCTGAAATACATGTTCAAGCCGAAGGCCACGATCAACTACCCGTTCGAGAAGGGTCCGATCAGCCCGCGCTTCAAGGGTGAGCACGCGCTGCGTCGCTACCCGAACGGCGAAGAGCGCTGCATTGCGTGTAAGCTCTGCGAGGCGGTGTGTCCGGCGCAGGCGATCACGATTGAGGCGGAGCCGCGCGATGACGGCTCGCGCCGCACCACGCGCTACGACATCGACATGACGAAATGCATCTATTGCGGTCTCTGCGAAGAGGCCTGCCCGGTGGATGCGATTGTGGAGGGACCGAATTTCGAGTTCGCCACCGAAACACGCGCCGAGTTGATGTACACCAAAGACAAGCTCCTCGAGAACGGCGACCGGTGGGAGCCTGAACTGGCCCGCCGTCTCGAACTCGACGCGCCGTATCGCTGAGGAGCGGAAGATGATCGTCGCCGCAGCCGCCTTCTACGTATTCGCCGCCATCCTGATCGCCTCTGCCGCGATGGTGGTGAGCGCGCGCAACCCGGTGCATGCCGTGTTGTTCCTCATCCTGGCCTTCTTCAACGCTGCCGCCCTGTTCGTGCTGGCCGGTGCCGAGTTCCTGGCGATGACCTTGGTCATTGTCTATGTCGGCGCGGTAGCCGTGCTGTTCCTGTTCGTGGTGATGATGCTCGACATCAACTTCGCGCGGATGCGCGAGGGCTTCCAGCGTTACGCCCCGGTGGGCGGTGCGGTGGGCTTCGTGCTGATCGTGGAACTGGCTGGGGTTCTGGGCACCTGGAACTTCGCGCCTGCGGCGATGAATCTGCGTATGGCGCCGGTGAACGAGCACGCGCACAACACCGCGCAACTCGGGGCGCTGATCTATACGGACTATGTCTTCCTGTTCCAGTCCGCCGGTCTGATCCTCCTGGTGGCGATGATCGGGGCGATTGTGCTGACCCTGCGCGACCGCGAGCATTCGCCGCACGCCTCGCGTCGCCAGAACGTGGGGCAGCAGGTTGCGCGCCGCAAGGAAGAGACGCTGGTGATGGTCGATGTCGCCTCGGGCGGCAAGACGATGGAATTCTTCAAGAAACTTGAGCCGGTGACGGAAGAGTCGGGCCACGGCCACGACGATAGCGCCCATGGGCATTCACACGGTGGAGGCCACTGAGATGGCGGTCGGTCTGGAACATTATCTGGCGGTCAGCGCGATCCTGCTGGTGCTCGGCATTTTCGGCATCTTCATGAACCGCAAGAACGTCATCGTCATTCTGATGTCGGTCGAGCTGATCCTGCTCGCGGTGAACATCAACTTTGTCGCCTTCTCGGCGACCCTGGGCGATCTGGTGGGTCAGGTCTTCGCGATGTTCATTCTCACCGTCGCTGCCGCCGAGGCCGCCATCGGCCTGGCCATCGTGGTGATCTACTTCCGCAATCGCGGTTCGATTGAAGTCGAAGACGTCAATCTGATGAAGGGCTGAGCGCAAATGTATCTCGCCATTGCCGTTCTGGCCCCGCTTTTCGGATCGACGATCGCGCTGTTGCTCGGTCGCCAGATCGGTGACCGTGCCGCGCAGGCGGTGACGATCTTCTGCATGTTGCTTGCTTCGGCCTGCGGCGTGATTTCCTGGATCAACCTGATCTACGGCTGGGACCAAGGCCATGCCAGCGTGGTCGATCTCGGCACCTGGGTGCAGGCGGGCTCGTTCCATGTCGACTGGGCGCTGCGCAACGATCAGCTCTCGGTCTCGATGGTGGCGATGGTCACCTGCGTGGCGACGCTGATCCACATCTACTCCGTCGGCTATATGAGCCACGACAACACGATTTGGCGCTTCTTCAGCTATCTGTCGCTGTTCACCTTCGCGATGTTGATGCTGGTGACGGCGGACAATCTGCTCCAGCTGTTCTTCGGCTGGGAGGGCGTCGGTCTCGCCTCGTATTTGCTGATTGGCTACTGGTATGAGAAGCCATCGGCCTGTGCGGCAGCGATGAAGGCGTTCATCGTCAACCGCGTGGGCGATCTGGGCTTTGCGGTTGGTATCGCGCTGGTGTTCTGGCAGTTCGGCTCGATCGAGTTCAGCACGATCTTCGGCGCCATCGGCAAATATCAAGACGCCACCTACCACATCTTCGGCAGTGATTTCCGCGCCTATGAGGTAATCGGCGTGCTGCTGTTCATCGGCGCGATGGGCAAATCGGCGCAGCTTGGCCTGCATGTGTGGTTGCCGGACGCGATGGAGGGGCCGACACCGGTCTCTGCCCTCATTCACGCGGCCACGATGGTCACCGCTGGCGTGTTCCTGATGGCGCGGATGTCGCCGCTGATGGATTACGCGCCGAATGCGTTGGCCTTTGTGACCATCATCGGTGGTTCGACGGCGTTGTTCGCCGCCACGGTCGGCTGCGCGCAGAACGACATCAAGCGGGTGATCGCCTATTCGACCTGCTCGCAGCTTGGCTACATGTTCGTCGCCGCTGGCGTGGGGGCCTATCAGGCTTCGATCTTCCATCTTCTGACGCATGCCTTCTTCAAGGCGATGCTGTTCATGGGCGCGGGTTCGGTGATCCACGCGATGAGCGACGAGCAGGATATGCGCAAGATGGGCGGCATCTGGAAGCTGATCCCGATCACCTATGTGATCATGTGGATCGGCAATCTGGCTTTGGCCGGTGTGCCGCCGTTCTCGGGCTTCTATTCGAAGGACGCCATTCTGGAAGCGGCCTGGGCGAGCGACACGCTGGTTGGCCATTACGGCTTCTGGTGCGGATTGTTGGCCGCGTTCCTGACGGCATTCTATTCCTGGCGTCTGCTGATCATGACCTTCCACGGCAAGCCGCGCGCGGACCATCACACGATGGAACACGTGCATGAGAGCCCGTTCGTGATGTTGGCACCGCTGCTGCTGCTGGCCATTGGTGCGATGTTCGCGGGTTATCTGCTGCACGATCAGGTGCTGGGCGATCATTGGCAGGAATATTGGGGCAGCGCGATCCAGATCGCGCCGACCAACCATGTGCTGCACAACATGGAAGAGGTACCGGGCTGGGTGTCTCTCGCACCGACGCTGCTCGGACTGGTTGGCATTGCGCTGGCCTATGTCTGCTACATGTTCATCCCAAGCATTCCGGCCGCCTTCACCAGCATGTTCGGCGGGCTTTACCGCTTCGTGCTGAACAAGTGGTATTTCGACGAGCTGTATGACTCCATCTTCGTCCGTCCCTGCATGGTGCTTGCGCGCCTGTTCTGGGACATCGACGCCAAGGTGGTGGACGGCATGCCCAATGGGGTTGCAGCGCTGACCACCGCCGGTTCTGGCCGGATGGTGAAGCTGCAGACCGGCTCGATTGCCAATTACGCCTTCACGATGTTGATCGGGCTCGTTGTCCTGGTCGCCGTCTACCTCCTGTTCCGGTGATCCCATGACCGCTACCACCATGACGACCCTGGGCTTCCCGCTGCTCTCGCTGCTGACTTTCCTGCCGCTGGTGGGGGTTGCGATCATCCTGTCGGTGCGCGGTGACGAGCAGGCGGTGGCCAGCAATGCCCGCTGGACGGCGCTGTGGACGACACTCGTGGTCTTTGCGCTTTCGCTGGTGCTTTGGGTGCAGTTCGACCGCAGCAATCCGGGCTTCCAGTTTGTCGAGAGCGTGGCCTGGATGCCGCAGCTCGGGCTGACCTACAAAATGGGCGTGGACGGGATTTCGGTGCTGTTCGTGCTGCTGTCGACGGTGCTGACGCCGCTGTGCATCATCGCGAGCTGGGAGAGCGTTCAGGTCAGGGTGCGCGATTACATGATCGCCTTCCTGGTGCTGGAAACCATGATGATCGG
>CAITEF010000145.1 GCA_903891315.1 uncultured Rhodospirillales bacterium
GCCAATTGCGGAATCGACCCGCGCGAGTTCCAGGGGTTCGCCTTCGGGATGGGCATCGAGCGTGTGACCATGCTCAAGCACGGGATCCCCGATCTGCGACCGTTCTACGAAAGCGATCTGCGCTGGTTGCGCCATTACGGCTTCAATCCGCTGTCGCCTGCGATGCTGCATGAAGGGGTTTGAGCGATGAAATTCACCCTCTCCTGGCTGCGCACGCATCTCGACACCAGCGCCTCGCTCACCGAGATCACCGACACGCTGACCAATATCGGCCTCGAACTCGAAGGCGTTGAAAACCCGGCCGATGCCTTCGCCGGTTTCCAGACCGCCTATGTGGTCGAAGCCATCCAGCACCCGAATGCCGACCGCCTGCGCGCCTGCAAGGTGGACACCGGCCACGGCATCATCTCCGTCGTCTGCGGTGCGCCCAACGCCCGCACCGGCCTCAAAGTCGTGCTCGGCACGCCGGGCGCTGTGGTGCCTGCCAACGGGATGCAGCTCAAGATCGGCGAAATTCGTGGCGTGAAGTCGGAGGGCATGATGTGCTCGACCCGCGAATTGGGCCTCGGTGACGACCATGAGGGCATCATCGAACTGCCCGAAGACGCGCCGATTGGTGTGCCCTTCGCGGACTATGCGCACAAGAACGATCCGGTGATCGAAATCGCCGTCACCCCGAACCGGGGCGATGCGCTTTCGGTGCGCGGGGTTGCGCGCGATCTTGCCGCCGCCGGAATCGGCACGCTCAAGCCCTTGCCCGCGCCCTCGTTCAAGGCGGGTTTCGCCAGCCCGCTCGGCTGGCAGATCGAGAACCCGAATTGCGCCTGGGTGCTCGGCCGCGTCGTGCGCGGTGTGAAGAACGGCCCCTCGCCACAATGGCTGCAGGATCGCCTGACCTCCATCGGCCTGCGCCCGATCAACGCGCTCGTTGATATGACGAATTTCTTCACCATCGATCTCGGCCGCCCGCTGCATGTGTTCGATGCCGACAAGGTGCAGGGTGGCGTGCTGAGCTTCCGCCCCGGCAATGGCGAGACCTTCGCCGGCCTGAACGGCAAGGATATCACCGTCCGCCCCGAGGATTGCGCGATTGCCGATGCGTCGGGCGTGGTCTCGCTGGCCGGTGTGGTCGGCGGTGAGAGCACGGGGTGTGATGAGAACACCACCAGCGTCTTCATCGAATGCGCCTGGTTCAACCCGGTGGCCGTCGCTCTGTCGGGCCGCTATCACGGCGTGGCGTCGGACGCCCGCGCCCGTTTCGAGCGTGGGATCGACCCGGCGCTGATGCCGGCCGCTCTCGATCTTGCCACGCAATTCGTCATCGATCTTTGCGGCGGTGAAGCCTCAGACGTCGCCGTAGCCGGGGCCGAGCCCGCATGGCAGCGCACCGCCCATCTGCGCTTCGCCCGCCTCTCCGCGTTCGGCGGGATGGATGTCCCCGCCGCCAACGCGGTGGACGCTCTCGAACGCCTCGGCTTCACCGTGGCCGCGCGCGATGCGGAGAGCGTGACCGTCAATGTCCCCTCCTGGCGCAACGACGTCGCCGCACGCACGCCTCTAGAACCCTTCGCTGGTCTGGCTGCTGAGCAGGTCGAAAGCCTCACCCTCGGTGCCGCCGAGATCGAGGCCGAGTGTGATCTGATCGAGGAAGTGCTGCGACTGCAGCCCGGCGGGTTGCAATCCGTGCCGTCGGTCTCGCTGCCGGTGGACAATGCGGTGCCGGTGGCAACGCTCACCCCAGCCCAACTCCGCCGCAACCTCGCCCGCCGCGTGCTGGCGAGTGCGGGGATGTCCGAGTGCGTGACGATGAGCTTCATGCCGCGCGACGCCGCCGCCCTGTTCGGCGCCGCCCCGGACTCGCTGCACCTTTCCAACCCGATTGCCGCCGATCTCGACCAGATGCGGCCCACCGCGATTGCAACCTTAGCACTCGCCGCCGCCCGCAATCAGGCGCGCGGCATCGCCTCCGCCGCCCTGTTCGAGATCGGCCCGGTCTTCCTCTCCAGCCTCGAAGACGGCCAACCGCTCCGCGCTGCCGGTCTGCGCGCCGGACAGCCCGCGCGGCATTGGCAGGGCGCTTCGGCCCCCACGGCACTCGACGCCAAGGCGGACGTGCTCGCCACGCTCGCAGCCCTCGGCGTGCCGATGGAGGCGCTGAGTGTCACCACCGATGCCCCGACCTACTACCACCCCGGCCAGTCCGGCTGTGTGCGGCAGGGGCCGAAGACCGTGCTTGCTACTTTCGGCGCGCTGCATCCGCGCGTGATCGCAGCTTTGGATCTGGCGGGCCCGGTCGTCGCCTTCGAAATCCATCTCGATGCGATCCCGGAGCCGAAGCGCAAGAAGAAGAGCCAGCCGGATCTGGCCGCCTTCCAACCGCTGTCACGCGACTTCGCCTTCGTGGTGGACGAGACCGTCCAGGCCGACGCCGTCCTGCGCGCCGCAAAAGGGGCCGAACGCGCGCTGATCGCTGGCGTCGCGCTGTTCGACGTCTATCAGGGCGAGCATCTCGAAGCCGGCAAAAAATCGCTCGGCATCGAAGTGGTGATCCAGCCGCGCGAGAAGACGCTAACGGATGTTGAAATCGACGCCGTGTCGTCCAAGGTGGTGGCTGCGGTGGCGAAGGCAACAGGGGGCGTTCTGCGATGAAAATCGAGACGATTGACCAGCTCGAAGCCATCTACGGCAAGCTCACTGACGTGGGCGAAGCCAGCACCGCCAAGGTGGTCGATCACCTCATCCCGCCCTACCGCGCCTATATCGAAGCCTCGCCCTTCCTGGCGCTGGCCACGGTGGGACCGGAGGGGCTCGATTGCTCTCCGCGCGGCGACCGGGGCCAGGCGGTGGTGATCCAGAACGAGCGAACCCTGCTCATCCCTGACCGGCGCGGCAACAACCGCATCGACAGCTTGCGCAACATCGTCCGCGACTCGCGCGTGGCGTTGATGTTCCTCCTCCCCGGTTCGGGCACCGTCTTCCGGGTGAACGGCCACGCGCATATCTCGGCCGACCCGCAATTGCTCGCCACGCTGGCCACTGAAGCCAAACCGCCGCGCACGGTGATCGTGGTCGAAATCGTCGAGTGCTATTTCCAATGCGCCCGCGCCGTCGTGCGCGCCGAGCTTTGGAACCCCGCCCATTTCCTCAAACCGGGCGACATCCCCACGCCGGGTGATGTGCTGGCGATGACGAGTGAGGGGCGCGTGGGTGGCGAGAAATACGACGAGGCCTGGCCCGCCCGCGCGGCGGCCTCGCTGTGGTAGGAGTGATCTGAGACAAGAGTTTCGCTTGCTGTCTGCGAAATGCTGGAGTTGCGGACGATGCAAGCCGATATGTCGTTCTACTTGATCGCCATCCCTGCCGTGATCCTGCTCGGCCTGTCCAAGGGCGGTCTGGCCGGTGTCGGCATGGTGTCCACCCCGATGCTCGCCACCGTTGTGCCACCCTTGCAGGCAGCGGCGATCATCTTCCCGATCCTGATGGTGCAGGATGCGATCAGCATCTACGCCTATCGCCACACCTGGGACCGCAAGAACCTGATCTACCTACTGCCGGGCTCCCTGGCCGGAGTGGCAGCGGCCTATCTGATGGCCTCTTATGTCTCGGACGCGGCGATCCTGCTGACGATTGGCGGGGTGACGATCTTGTTCTCGCTGCTGCAATTCGTCCGCCGCGTGCCAGAAGGGGTGCAGATCAAGCCCGGCCTGATCGGCGGGTTCCTGTGTGGTGCGGCCTCCGGCTTCACCAGCATGATCGCCAATGCTGGCTCACCGCCGTTCCAGATGTATGTGATGCCGCAGCGCTTGACCCCCACTCTGTTCGTCGGCACCAGCGTGGTGTTTTTCGGGGTGACGAACTACCTCAAGCTGATCCCCTTCCTCCTGCTCGGCCAGATCAACCCACATACGCTGACCATCACCGCACTGCTGATGCCGCTGGCGATCATCTCGACCTATGCCGGGGTGTGGCTGATCCGGAGGATGTCGTCCGAGCGGTTCTATCCGTTGATCAACAGCTTGCTGTTCCTGGTCGGCGCACAGTTGCTGTGGGCGGGGTTGCGGGGGTTTGGCTGGGTATAACCCTCTGACCGTCTTGCTGTGCGTGGTGCCTACTTCAAAAACTCCCCCAACTCCTTCGCGTAGAACCGCGCAAACCCCGTGGTGCCATGCCCGCGCGTCTCGGTGCTGGCTGGGATCAGCAGCAATTTGGCGTTCTTCACCCGCCTGAGCGCCTCCACCGTCACCCCAGTCTCGGGCGGGTTGCGCTCGTCATCGGCGGCGTTGATGGCCAGCACTGGGGCGGTGATCTTCTCCAACCCTGGTGCTGCGTCGTAATCCTCAGACGACGCCCATTGATAGACAAAATCGTTGGCGTCCGCTGGCGGGGCAGCGGCGAGGCGTTCATCGACCATCGCATTGGCCTTGGCCGCATTCGGGGCCTGTGCCTGATAGGCCAGCGTGCCGCCATTCGTCGCTGTGTTGAAAAACACGTTGGCGACGCGCAGCGATGGCGGCTGGGCAGTGTAGTTGCCGCCCATATAGGCCGGATCTTGCCTGATGCTCTCCACCAACAGACGCCGCAGCATCCAGTTGCGGCTGGCCATCGCGGTGGGTTGCGATGCCATCGGCACCAGCCGGTCCATGAAATCCGGATGCGCCTCTCCCCACATCCAGGTCTGCATGCCTCCCATCGAATTGCCGATCACCAAGCGCAGATGCTTGATGCCGAGCCCCTCGATGATCGCGCGATACTGGGCGTTGACCATGTCGGTGTAGTCGTAATGCGGGAACTTGCCCTTCAGCCCGCTGGAGGAGGGCCGGGTGGATTGCCCGGTGCCCAGCGCGTCGGGCAGCACGATGAAGTATTTCGTCGCATCGAGCGGCTGGCCCACCTCGAACAGCACCCCGGCAAAGGCCTGGGTGAGCATCGCCTGGCCCGACCCATACGTGCCGTGCAGCACCAGCACGGCGGGGTTGGCCGGATTGCCGATGGTGGTGAGATGGATCGTCACCTCCGGCAAGGTCTCGCCGGTGTGGAATTGGAAATTCTTCAACACCACATCCTGCGTCTGCGGCGTCGGGTAGGCGACGGCGCTTGCGGTGGTGACGGCGAGCAACGCTAGGGCCGCCAGAGCGAGACGCTTCATCGGTTTCCTCCATCTTCTTATTGCGCAGAGCTTGCGGAGTTTGCGCGGGCTGGGCAAGCCTGCCATTCCCGACTTTGAACCGAACGCCGCAGCCCCCATCTTCTGGGCACCATTCCGGAGCAGTCTCCATGTCCTACGACTTCGACCTTTTCGTCATCGGCGGCGGCTCCGGAGGGGTTCGCTGCGCCCGCATTGCCGCCGGGCTCGGAGCCAAGGTCGGCATCGCCGAGGCGCGGTTCTGGGGCGGCACCTGTGTCAATGTCGGATGCGTGCCAAAAAAGCTGATGGTGATGGCCGCCGAATACGGCAACACCGCAGCCGACGCCTCGGGCTTCGGCTGGGGCATCATGCCCACCGAGCACAATTGGCAGGCGCTGATCGAGGCGAAGAATGTCGAGATTGGTCGGCTGAATTCGATCTATAGCCGCCTGCTCGCGGGCAGCGGTGTGGCCGAGTTCAACGCCTTCGCCCGCTTCACCGGCCCGCACACGCTTGATGTCGGCGGCCAGATCGTCACCGCCGAACGCATCGTCATCGCCACCGGCGGCAAGCCCGCCGCGCCGGAATTTCCGGGGGGCGAGCATTGCATCATCTCTGATGACGCCTTCTTCCTGCCGGAGCGCCCCAAGCGCGTGGCGCTGCTCGGCGGCGGCTATATCGCCGTCGAATTCGCAGGCGTCTTCGCGGGGCTGGGCTCCGAGGTCGATCTGATCATGCGCCAGACTCTGCCTTTGCGTGGCTTTGACGAAGATTTGCGCACCGGCCTTGCCGAGGCTCTCACCGCCAATGGCGTGCGCCTGCATGGCGGCTCGGCGGTGGTGAAGGTGACGGCGGAGGGGGCCGTCAAGACGATCCATCTCGCCAATGGCGAGACCATCCAGGCCGATCTGGTCTTCGCAGCCCTCGGGCGCACGGCTGCGGTGGGCGGGCTCGGGCTGGAGAGCGCGGGCGTGGCACTCAACGACAAGGGGGCGGTGGCCGTGGGTGATCTGGGTGTGACCAACATCGCGCATATCTACGCCATCGGCGACGTGACCGACCGGCTCAACCTCACCCCGGTGGCCATCGCCGAGGGCCATTCGCTGGCCGAGGCGCTCTACGGCAAAGGGCCGCGCAAATGGGATCTTGACCGGGTGGCGACTGCCGTGTTTTCGATTCCGCCGCTGGCAACCGTGGGCCTGACCGAGGATGAAGCGGCGACCCGCGGGCCGGTGGATATCTATGTCTCCCGCTTCACGCCGATGCGCCACACGCTGTCGGGCCGGGTGCGCAAGACGATGATGAAGCTGGTGGTCGATCAGGCGAGCCAGCGCGTCGTCGGTGCGCACATGATCGGCGAGGATGCGCCGGAGATCATCCAGGGGTTGTCGATTGCGATCAATGCCGGGGCGACGAAGGGCGATTTCGACCGCACGGTCGGCATCCATCCAACAGCGGCGGAGGAGTTCGTGACGATGCGGACGCGCACGCGGGTGGCTGGAGTGTTGGCGGCTGAGTAGTGGCGTAATCCTCCAGCCATCCCCGTCATCGCGAGCGCAGCGTGGCAATCCAGGAATCCCGCATGCAGCTTCCTGGATTGCCACAGAGCCGTCGGCTCCTCGTAATGACGGTCTGGGTATGAGCCCCCCACTCGTGGGTACTGCGCCTACAGTAGGGCTGGGCTGAGTAGCCAAAGGCGCAATCAGCCGTAATAATGGTTCTCTATTGACCGCGAGATATGCCATCTCGCCACCAAAGACTGCGTGGAAACTCTGATGACCAACCCCTGGACTCCCGCCTCCTGGCGCAACAAGCCGATCCGTCAGGTGCCGAGCTATCCCGACCCGGCCAAGCTGTCGGCGATGGAGGCCAAGATCGCTTCTTATCCGCCGCTGGTGTTTGCCGGTGAGGCGCGGCGGCTGAAGGCGCAGCTGGCAGCCGTCCAAGAGGGCAAGGCGATCATTCTCCAGGGTGGCGATTGCGCTGAGTCGTTTGCCGATTTCAACGCCAACAACATCCGCGACACCTTCCGCGTGCTGCTGCAAATGGCCGTGGTGCTCACCTTCGGGGCCTCGCTGCCGGTGGTGAAACTGGGACGCATGGCCGGGCAATACGCCAAGCCGCGTTCATCTGAGACCGAGACCGTCGGCGATGACAGCTTCCTCACCTATCGTGGTGACATCATCAACGGCCCGGAATTCTCGTCGGAGTCCCGCACGCCCGACCCGCAGCGTATGGAGATGGGCTATTTCCAATCCGCTGGCACACTCAACCTGCTGCGCGCCTTCGCCTCGGGTGGTTATGCCGATCTGCACGAAGTCCATCGCTGGAATCTCGGCTTTGTTGAGCGCTCGCCGCTCGCCGCCCGCTATCGCGAACTCTCCTCGCGCATCGACGAGACCCTGCGCTTCATGACCGCCTGCGGCATGACGTCGGACAACACGCGCGAGATGCGCGAGACCGATTTCTACGTCTCCCACGAAGCGCTGCTGCTGCCTTACGAACAGGCGCTCACCCGTGTGGACTCCACCTCGGGCGACACCTATGCGTGTTCGTCGCATTTCCTCTGGATCGGAGACCGCACCCGCCAGCCGGAAGGGGCGCATGTCGAATTCCTGCGCGGCGTGCGCAACCCGATCGGCATCAAGGTCGGCCCAAGCTCCGATCCCGACGATCTGTTGCGTCTGATCGACACGCTCAACCCCAATGACGAACCCGGCCGCATCACGCTGATCGCGCGCATGGGGGCCGACAAGGTGGAGAAGCTGCTGCCGCCACTGCTGCGCCATGTCCGCCGCGAGGGCCGCCGGGTGGCGTGGATTTGCGATCCGATGCACGGCAACACGATCTCGACCGCCGCCAAGGTCAAGACCCGCAATTTCGACTCGATTCTCACCGAAGTCCGCCGCTTCTTCGATTGCCACGCGGGCGAAGGCACCTATGCCGGTGGCGTGCATGTCGAGATGACGGGCCGCCAGGTGACGGAATGCGTCGGTGGCGCGCACAAGCTTACCGAGGCCGATCTGGGTGAGAGCTACGAGACATTCTGCGATCCGCGTTTGAATGCAGAACAATCGCTCGAACTCGCCTTCCTGGTGGCCGAGGAGCTCAAAGCCCGCCGCGTGCCTCCCAGCGCCGTTGCAGCGCAGTAGGCGGCGATGGACCTGCCTGTCGACCCTGATCTGAACGCCGACATCGCGGCGCGGACGGATGTCTATTTCAACCGTACGCGCAAGGTTGTTGAACATTTCGGCGATGCGCGGGTCACTTACGCAGTGTTCCTGCGCCGGCCGGTGATCTCGGCGCCGCGGCTGATGCTCGAATGGCTGGAAGCGGTGTCGGCTGCGCGCGGGACGGCGTTCGACGTGCAGGTGACGCACGACGAAGGTGCCTGGGTCGGCGCGGGTGAGCCGTTGGTTTATATCTCCGGCAATTTCAGCCAACTCGCCGATCTGGAAACCATCCTGCTGCAGAAGACCGGCTCGCCCTGCGTGGCGGCGCATCACGCCTATCAGATGGCGCTGTCGCTGCCGCTTGTGCCGTTCCTGGCGATGGATGCCCGGCATTGCGCGGGCTCCGAGATGCAGGAGCTGATGGCCTATGCCGCCGCCGTGGGTAGCCGTGCCGCGCAGCGTGAGGGCGCGCGTGGCTTCATCGGCAACGCCACCGACGGCACCGCGCATTATTTCGACGCCGCCCATGGCTACGGCACAATGCCGCACGCGTTGATCGGCTACGCGGGCTCCACGTTGCGTGCCGCCGAGATGTTCCGTGAGACCTTTCCGGACACGCCGCTGACGGTTCTGGTCGATTATTTTGGCCGCGAGATCACTGATGCGCTGGAGGTGTGTGATCGCTTCCCGGATGTCGCCGCGGCGGGAAAGCTGTCGATGCGGCTCGACACCCATGGCGGGCGGTTCCTGGAAGGGCTTGATCCGGCCGAGAGTTACGCCGTGCTGGAACGCCACGCGCCAGGTGCGATCCGTCGCTACCGATCAGACGCCGAGTTGCGCGCCCTGGTCGGCACCGGCGTTTCGGCGGCGGCGATCTGGCGGATGCGCGAGGCGCTGGATGCGGCTGGTTACAAATCGGTGAAGATTGTTGCCTCGTCCGGATTCAACGTCGAGAAATGCCGCGTGATGGCCGATGCGCGGGCCCCGATCGATCTGATCGGCACTGGCAGCTTCATCCCCGACCATTGGGGCGAGACCTACGCCACCGCCGATATCGTCGAATATAACGGCGAGGCGCGCGTGAAGGTCGGGCGCGAGTTTCTTCTGCGGGGACGGAAATAACATCGATCATCATTGCGAGCGAAGCGCAGCACCCCAGGAATCACGTGCCGTGACTCCTGGGGTGCCGCGCTCCGCTCGCAATGACGGATCAAAAATGGCTTACGCGTTGCGAACTGGTGCAGCAGCAGCAGCGTCGGCCGCGTTCTGTGCGCGACGGTTCTGCCACAGCGCGTAGAAATCGATCGGCTGCAGCATCACCGGCGGGAACGCGCCGTTGCGCGACGTGTCGGCGAGGATCGCGCGGGCGAACGGGAACAGGATGCGCGGGCATTCCACCAGCACCACCGGCTCGATCTGCTCTTCCGGCACGTTGACGGTGAACAGGCCACCATAGGCGAGCTCGGCGACGAACACCGACTCACCATTCGGCACGTCTTCCTTCGCCTCAGCTCGGACGGCGAGCACGACTTCGTACTGGTTGCTGCCTTCGTTCAGGCGACGGGCCTGGACGTCGAGATTGATATCGACGCGCGGCGGCGAGCGGAGCTGACCGTAGACGAGCGGGGCGTTGGGAACCTCGAAGCTGAGATCCTTCACATATTGCACGACCACCATCAGAGGCGGCTGCGGGGCGGTTTCAGACATGATTGGTCTCTCCGGTTGAAAATGGTGGGTTCAATGCTTCCACGAGATCGTCTCCGGTGGGGCAATGGTGGGATCGCAGCGCAGCCAAGTGCCGTTCATTACGCTCTTTCCGGTGAGCGACAAGATGAACCCCCAATGGCTGACAACCAGGGTGTTGGTCCAATGCGGCAATGCGGACATCTCTGCGCGGAACAAGGCGGCGCGGTCGATCACGCCTTGCGCGCCTTCTTCCATCGCAGGCCACCAGATCTCGTCGATATGCGAGAAATCCAGCTCCGGCCAATCCCGCGCGAGATGGGAGATTGGGGAGCCGATATCGCAGCTGAATGCATAGCGCTCCCGCACGATTGGGTTGACCAGCGCCTTCACGCCAAGAGCCCGCGCAATCGGGGCGGCGGTCTGCAAGGCGCGGGTGTAGGGCGAGACGATGATGTGCTCGATCCCCTCATCCTTCAGGGCCACAGCGGCGGCCTCGGCCTGGGCATGGCCAAGCTCCGTCAGTCGCGGATCGGCGATTCCGGGATCGCGCCGCGTGGCGGTGAAGTGCAGGTTGAACTCGCTCTGTCCGTGACGCAGCAGAATCATGCGCGCGTGATAGCCGTGCCCCCGGATTGGCGCAATCCGGGTGAATGCCGAGGGAGATGCCCAATCCATGTGTGATTGTGCATTCCCCTCGCACTGCCTATGTTTTGAGCACGAGTTTTGGAGACGAACATGGGTGGCTTACCGATCGATCTGGTCCTGTTTGGGCTGGTGGCGGTGTTCCTGGTGCTGCGCCTGATCAGCGTGCTCGGCAAACGCACGGGCTATGAGCAACCGGCCCCACGCCTCGTGCCGCAACCGATTCCCCCCGTCGCCGCTCCGGTGATCGAGGCGGTGGCGGAGAAGCCCTCGCGTGCGCTGCCGGATCCGAATGGCCCGGTCGGCCAGATTCTGCTGGCGATGACCCGCGTTGATCCGAATTTCGCTCCGCAGCGTTTTCTCGACGGCGCTGAGGCGGCGTTCCGCTTGATCGTCGCCGCGTATGCCAATGGTGACCGCCAAGCGCTGCACCGGCTGCTGTCGGACGACACCTATCGCGCCTTCGAGGGTGCGATTGCCGCGCGTGAAGCTGAGGGTCACGTGCAGAAGACCGATATCCGCAGTGTCGAAAATGTCACCATCGATCACGCCGAACTGGCGGGCAGTGTTGCCACGATCTCGGTGCGATTCGTCTCTGATCAGGTGAACATCACGCTTGATGCGCAGGGGGCGGTGGTCGCGGGGGCCGATGCGGTGACCGAGATTGTCGATGTCTGGAGCTTCGAGCGCGATTTGGCGCAGCCGGATCCGGCGTGGCGTCTGGTCGCAGCCCGCAGCGCATGAGGTTCGGCGGCACGCGCGGTCTGGTCTGGGTGCTGCTGCTTGCGGTCGCAGGCTGCGTTGCCCCGCCGCCGCCTGCCAAGCCGCCGACACGCGCGCAGATGGGCCTCAGCCCGGTGTCGTTCGCTGCCTTGCCCGGTTGGGGAACTGACCAGCTTTCGGCAGCACTGATGAGCTTCCGGATCGGCTGTGCGCATCTGGGCCCCCAACTCGGCGGCGAGGGCGAGGCAGCACGTCTCGGCGGTTCGGCGGCCAATTGGCAGCAGGCCTGTGCGGCGCAGATTGGGGTGCCGCCCGATGACGCGGCGGCGCGCAGCTTCTTCGAGACCTATTTCCAGCCTTACGCCATCACCGCCGACAACGCGCCGCAGGGTCTGTTCACCGGCTATTATGAGCCGGAAGTGCGTGGCTCGCGTGAGGAAGGCGGTCAGTATCAATACGGCCTGCTCGCCAAGCCAGGCGATCTGATCTCCGTCGATCTCGCGGCGTTTTCCGATGATCTCAAGGGCAAGCGGATCTCCGGCCGGGTGCAGGATCACGCGCTGGTGCCGTATTGGACACGCGCGGACATCGTCTCGGGTGCGCTGCGGGCGCAAAGGCTGGAATTTCTCTGGCTCGACGATCCGATTGACGCCTTCTTCCTCGAAATTCAGGGCTCGGGCCGGGTGAAATTGCCTGATGGCCGCGTGCTGCGGGTGAATTACGCCGGGCAGAATGGCCGTGATTATGTGCCGATTGGCCGGGTGCTGATCGAACGCGGTGAAATTCCGCGCGAACAGGTCTCGCTGCAATCCATCAGGGCCTGGCTGGAGGCCCATCCCGGCGAGGCGCAATCGGTGATGAACCAGAACCCGTCTTTCGTCTTCTTCCGCGAACTCACCGGCGCGCGCTCCGACATGGGACCGCCCGGCGCGATGGGGGCCTCGCTGACCCCGTTGCGCTCGGCGGCGGTGGATCGCAGCTATATTCCGATGGGTGCGCCTTTGTTCATCGACACCACCGACCCGCTGGACGGCACCGCGTGGCAGCATCTGGTGGTGGCACAGGACACTGGCGGGGCGATCAAGGGGCCGGTGCGCGCCGATATTTTCTTCGGCTGGGGGGCCGAGGCGGAGGCCCGCGCCGGGAAGATGCGCGCGCAGGGTCGTGCTTTCGTCCTGCTGCCGAAACCCTGATGCAACTGATCGAGGGCGATTGTCTGGCGGTGCTGCCGCAACTTGCGGCTGAATCGGTGGACGTTGTCGTCACCTCACCGCCCTACAATATCGGCCTCGGCTATAGCCGCTATCACGACCGGCGCAGCGAGGCGGAGTATCTCGACTGGATGGTCCAGGTGGCGGGTGAGGTCCGGCGGGTGATGCGCCCGGATGCCTCGTTCTTCCTCAACATTTCCGGCTCCTCCAACGAACCCTGGCTGCCTTTCGAGCTGATCGTGCGCCTGCGCCCGCTGTTCACGTTGCAGAACCACATCGCCTGGGTGAAGTCGATTGCGGTGGGCGACGACACGGTCGGCCATTTCAAGCCGGTGGCGGGCGCGCGTTTTCTGCATCAGGCGCATGAGCATCTTTTTCATCTGACGCTGGACGGGCAGGTGAAACTGGACCGGCTGAGCGTCGGCGTGCCCTACAAAGACAAAAGCAACATCGCCCGACGTGGCCACGCGCAGGACAAAAGATGTCGCGGGAACACGTGGTTCATCCCTTACGACACGATTCAGCGCAAAGCGCAGAAATTCCATCATCCGGGGACGTTTCCGGTGGAGCTGCCGCGCTGGTGCATCCGACTTCATGGAAAGGCGGGCGCGTTGGTGCTCGACCCGTTCATGGGGACGGGGACGACGTTGGTGGCGGCTGGGATCGAGGGCTGCGACGGGATCGGGATCGAGATGGACCCGGCCTATGTGGCGACGGCGCGGGAGCGGTTGGCGTAGACCGTTATTTCGGCTTAAAGTTTTTGCTGCCTGTGCCCAAGACCCGGCTAGCTAGGTTGCTGGCACCGCCACCAAAAGCGCCAGTAAATAGGAAGTCCTTCAACCTTGCACTTTCGTCAGAATTTAAAAAACGCCAATTTTGTGGTGCAATCATATGCCACACAACAACCAAAAACATAGCACAAGCAGCGGTAGTGACCACAAAAATTCCGATAATCAATATATTATGAAGATGACTATCCCGCTCGTCATCTCGTTTTAACTGATTGGCCTTATTTTTCTTTTGCTGGATATCCAGATCTGAATTGTCTGCAACAGCTTTTGCTTCAGCAATAGCATTGGCACCTTCAGCAATTTCGCTGTCGGTGGGAACAGGCAATTGGTGTGGAATTACCACCGCTACGCGGCTCGACGGTCTTCAGCCAACTTGCGGTAGTGGCTTTTGATAAGGTCGTTCGGGATGGTCGAGTTTTGGCCCTCCCGCTCCCAAGTCTGCGACCACGGAGTTCCAGGCAAATGGGTCAGATTCGACAATTGAATCCCAGTGTATTGGCCGTATGTATCGTACACAACATCAAGAAGATTCGATGCATTTTCCGACAGGACCTGATCATCACTACCCTCTGTAAGAACGTCCGTGATCGGGTTGGCCCGATATTGCCGCACGGCCTGATAAAGCGAAGGCATCACGGGGCCGTATTGCCAAGCCTTGGCGTTTTCCGAACTCAACGGGGCGTCGAGGTAGTGGAGTGACCAGCCATGAGCGATGTACACCAGTTTCATCAACTGAAGCGGTGTCACCTCGTGGCCTTTTTGACGGGCGCGCGAAAGGATATGGTTTGCGAGTTTGATCGGGCTGTATGGCATTTGATGAGGCCTGAGTTGTGGTGACGCATTACCTCGTCTTCTTGTTCCGAATATGTTCACGCCATGTGAGCGGATTCAAGATCCGCGCGTGCGATTGACGCATTTTTACCACAGGGCATGTGAAAACCTCCTCACTGGCAAACCCCGTCATCTCGTCCTAACCTCCCCCCATGACCCAGCCCGCCTCCCGCCCCCGCGTCGCGTTGTTCGTCACCTGTCTGGTGGACATGCAACGACCCTCCGTTGGCTTTGCCGCGATCAAGCTGCTCGAAGCAGCCGGATGCGATGTCGAAGTCCCCCGTGCGCAGACATGTTGCGGTCAGCCCGCCTACAATTCCGGCGACCGCGCCACCGCCGCCGATCTGGCGCGCGGGATAGTCGAGGCGTTCTCGGGATACGACTACGTCGTCGTCCCCTCCGGCTCCTGTGGCGGGATGCTGAATTCCCACATGCCGCACCTGTTCGACAACGACCCGAACATGAAAGCCCGCGCCCAAGCGCTGGCGGACAAGACGTTCGAGCTGATGTCCTTCCTCGTCGATGAGCGCGGGATGACCGAGTTTGGCGCGCAGTTTGACGGCAGCGTCACCTATCACGACAGTTGCGCAGGTTTGCGCGAACTCGACGTGAAAACCCAGCCGCGCGAATTGCTCGCCAATGTTGAGGGCCTCAGCCTCGTTGAGATGAAGGAGCCCGAAATCTGCTGCGGTTTCGGCGGCACGTTCTGCGTGAAATATCCGGACATCTCGACGCGCATGGTCTCCGACAAGGTGGCGGACATCGTCTCGACCGGCGCGGGCACGTTGCTGGCCGGCGACATGGGCTGTCTGCTCAACATGGCAGGCCGCCTGCAACGCGAGGGTCATGGGGTGAAGGTGCGTCATATCGCTGAAGTACTGGCCGGGATGACCGGCGAATTGCCCGCCATCGGCGAGGGGAGTGCCAGCTGATGCAGATCAACAGCCCCAACTTCAAGGCGCGCTCCACCGCCGAGATCGCCAACACCGGTCTCCAAAAGGCGCTCGTCCGCACCCGCCCGCGCTTCCCGGCCGCCCGTGCGGCGGCGGTGGAGAAGCTGCCGGAATTTGAGCAGCTGCGCGACATCGGCCGCGACATCAAGAACCACACGCTTGCGAATCTGGATTTCTATCTGGAGACCTGGGAGCGCAACGTGCTCAACGCGGGTGGCCATGTGCATTGGGCCTCGACCGCCGAAGATGCCCGCAAGATCGTGCTCGATATCTGCCAGCGTGTCGGGGCCAAGACCGTCACCAAGGGCAAGTCGATGATCAGCGAGGAGCTGAGCATCAACGAGCATCTCGAAAAGCACGGCATCACGCCGGTTGAGACCGATCTGGGCGAATATATCCTGCAAATCCGCAAGGAAGCGCCGAGCCACATCATCGCGCCCGCCTTCCATCTCAACCGCGAGGATTGGGAAGAGAGTTTCCGCAAGGTTCATACGGACCTCCCGGCGGATCGGACCTTCAATGAACGGCGCGACATCCTGATCGAGGCGCGCACCCGTCTGCGCGAGAAATTTCTCGCCGCCGATGTCGGCATCACGGGTGCCAATTTCCTGATCGCCGAGACCGGCTCGAACGTGATTGTCACCAACGAGGGCAACGGCGATCTGACGCAGACGCTGCCGAAGGTGCATATCGTCCTCGCCAGCATCGAGAAGGTCGTCCCCACGCTGGAGGATGCCTGCAACATGTTGCGTCTGTTGGCGCGCTCGGCGACCGGGCAGGACATGTCGGTCTACACCACCTTCTCCACCGGTGCCCGCCGCCCCGGCGATCTGGACGGGCCGGAGGAATATCATGTCGTGGTGGTCGACAATGGCCGCTCGGCGATGATCGGCACCGAGTTCCAGGAGATGCTGCGCTGCATCCGCTGTGCGGCGTGCATGAACCATTGCCCGGTCTATCAGACGGTGGGCGGACACTCCTATGGCTGGGTCTATCCGGGCCCGATGGGCTCGGTGCTCACGCCGTCGCTGATCGGCGTGGACAAGGCGGGCCATCTGCCGAACGCATCGACCTTCTGCGGCAAATGCGAGAGCGTCTGCCCGGTGAAGATCCCACTGCCCAAGCTGATGCGGCATTGGCGTGAGCGCGAGTTCGAACGGCATTTGCAACCGATGGGCGTGCGCACGAATCTCGCGCTGTGGGCGTTTGTCGCCAAACGCCCTGGCCTATACCGCCTCGCCACCAGGATTGCGGCGAAGGGTCTCGCGCTGCTCGCGGGCAGGAAAGGCCGTTTCTCGTCGCTGCCCTTTGCCGGTGGCTGGACCAAGGGGCGCGAATTGCCAGCGCCGGAGGGTGACACTTTCTTCGCCCGCTATGCCAAGCAGCAGCGAGGTGAAGCATGAGCCGCGACGCCATCTTCAGCGCAATCCGCCGTGGCCTGCGCCGTGGCGAATTGCCCGCCGATCAAACACTCGGCCTCTATGCCCGTCTGAACGCGCATCCGCGCCATCTGATCCCAGCTCGGTCGCGTCTGCCGCATCCGCAGCAGGTCGATTTGTTCCTGCGCAATTTGGAAAAGGAATTTGGCACCTATAACCGGGTGATGCGTGCCCGTGACGTGCCCGCCGCGATTGCCGACTACCTCGCCAGCCAGAACCTGCCGACCGAGATGGCCATTGCGCCACACCCGGAACTGCGCGCGATTGACTGGTCCAGCCGTCCGATGATCACGCTGCGCGAAGGCCGCGCCGAGGCCTCCGATCTGGTGGCCGTCCAGCACGGCTATGCCGCGATTGCCGAGACCGGCACGCTGATGCTGCCCGCCTCGCCACAGCGTCCCACCACGCTCAACCTGTTGTGCGACACCGAGATCGTCGTGCTGCGCGCCAGCCGCGTGGTGGGCGCGATGGAGGAGGCTTGGGATATGCTGCGTTATGAGCGCGAGGGCATGGTTGCGGGCAATTTCCTGCCGCGCAACGTGATGTTCGTCACCGGCCCGTCGCGCTCGGCCGATATCGAATCCACCCTCGAACTCGGCGCGCATGGGCCGCGGCGGCTGCATGTGGTGCTGATCGACGACACGGCGGGCTGAGCGCGATGGCCAATCCTCCCGTAGGGCGGACCAGTGCAACGCAGTCCGCCGTCTTGTCGCTGGCTGTACCTCGGCGGACTGCGCTGCGCTGGTCCGCCCTACGATTGCCTTAGACATGGCAAGGCGGCCGCGCGGTCTGACCGAGAAGGAGCGGCAGGACTGGGCGAGTTTCGCCCGACTGATCAAACCGCTTGCCGGGCGCGCATTGCCGCCTCTGCCGGAAGAGCAGACAACATCGCCCGCCCCAGTCCCAGCCCCGCCGGACCCGCCACATCTGGTGCTGAAATCCAGCCCGCCAGTGGCGCGCAACGTGCCGTTGTTTGTCGGCACCCATCCGGGCGGGCTCGACAATTCTTCGTGGAACAAATTCCGCTCCGGCAAGCTGCCCTCGATGCGCACCATCGATCTGCACGGGCGCACGGTGCAGCGTGCCTATCACGCGCTGCATCAGTTTCTGATCGAAGCGCACAGTGACCATGTCCGCTGCGTGGAGGTGATCACGGGGCGCGGCTCGGGCGAGAATGGCGGCGCGATCCGCCGTGAATTGCCGATCTGGCTCAATCTGCCCACGCTGCGCCCGCTGGTGCTGGCCGCGACGCATCCGCATCCGGCCAATCCGGGCTCGGTGCGTCTGCTGCTGCGGAGGCCGAAATGACCCCGTTTGGTGCCCGGCTTCGCGTGCTGCGGGCGGAAAAGGGCATCACCCAGGCCGAACTCGCCGACCGCATGCAGGTCTCGGCGGCCTATCTCTCGGCCCTCGAACACGGCAAACGCGGCGCACCCTCCACCGGGCTGGTCCACCAGATCTGCGCCGAACTCGGGCTGATCTGGGACGCGTCCGAGGAATTGCTCGACCTTGCCAAGCTCTCCAAGCCGAAAGTGACGGTCAACACCGCGGGGCTCACGCCGGAGCAGACGGCGCTGGCCAACCGCATCGCCCAGAACATCGCCATCCTGCCGCCGACCACGGTTGCCGCGATGCACGCGCTGCTCGATGAGATGCCCAAGACCCGCAAGGCCAGAATCCGTCGCGCCGCCGGGCGTGGTGAGATGGGCGGCTAAGGCGTTGGCCTGAAACCTGCAAAGCCTCGCTGGAACCAAGCGGAGGCAACGGTGCTAGACCCTGATCGCTTCGACGCGCTGTCCTATGTGACTGCCGTCGCCCCCTCCATCGGCTTTGAGCTGTCGCCCGAGCGTTTGGCCGAACTGGCCGAGGCGTTTGCCTTGGTGGTCCGCGTGGGCATGCCCGCTTTGGTGCAGGCCGTGCCCGGCGATGTGGAACCCGCCCCGGTGTTCGTGGCGTGAGCAATCTGCATCATCTCGCGGCATATGAGATTGCTGCCCGCATCAAATCCGGCAGTCTGACCGCGCGCGACGTGGTGGCGACGTCACTTGCCAGGGTCGAGAAATTGAACCCAGCGGTGAATGCGTTCATCGAGATCACTGCCACTCGCGCACTTGCCCGCGCCGAGCAGATCGATGCGCAGATTGCCGCAGGCGGCGATCCCGGCCCGCTCGCCGGCGTGCCGTTCGCTGCGAAGAATCTGTTCGATGTCGCCGGGGTCACCACCGTTGCGGGCAGCTTTATCGAGCGTGGCAAACCGGCAGCGGAATCTGATGGCTTTGGTGTGGCTGCGATGGAGCGGGCGGGTGCGATCTGTGTCGGCACGCTCAACATGGACGAATACGCCTATGGCTTCACCACCGAGAACAGCCATTACGGCCCGTCGCGCAACCCGCACGACCTCACGCGCTCGGCCGGTGGCTCCTCGGGCGGCTCGGGGGCGGCAGTTGCGGCGGGGCTTGTGCCGCTCACGCTTGGAACCGACACCAACGGTTCCATTCGCGTCCCTTCCAGCAACAACGGCATCTGGGGGATTAAGCCGACTTACGGGCGGCTGTCGCGCGCGGGCGGGGTGATGTTCGTCCCCTCGCTGGATCATGTAGGTCCGTTCGCCCGCACCGTCGCCGATCTCGCGCTGGCCTATGAGGCGATGCAGGGTGAGGACAAGGCCGATCCGGCGCAGACTTGGCGTGGCATGCAGCCGGTTTCACCCCTGCTTGGTCAGGGACTCGACGGTCTGCGCATCGCCCGGCTGGGTGGCCATTTCCGCAGAGGCGGGATGACAGAGGTGCAGGAAGCCGCCGACCGCGTCTGCGCCACGCTCGACGCAGTGGCCGAGGTCGAACTTCCGCTCGCCGCCGCCGGTCGCGCCGCCGCCTTCCTGATCACCGCCGCCGAGGGGGCCAATCAGCATCTCGACGATCTGCGCACGCGGGCGATGGATTTCGAGCCATTGACGCGCGATCGCCTGATCGCAGGCGCGATGTTGCCCGCGCAATGGTATGTGCATGCCCAGCGTGTGCGCTGCCTGTATCAAGCGCAGGCAAAGGCGTTGTTCCAGAACTGGGACATTCTGATCGCCCCCGCCACGCCAGCCCCCGCGATGCCGCTCGGCCAGACCATGTTGGAGGCGGACGGGCAGATGGTGCCGTTGCGGCCTTCGTTCGGTGTCTACACCCAGCCGATCAGCGCCATCGGCCTGCCGGTGATCGCTGCCCCGATCCAGGGCGCT
Source organism: uncultured Rhodospirillales bacterium (assembly GCA_903891315.1). Classification (GTDB taxonomy): domain Bacteria; phylum Pseudomonadota; class Alphaproteobacteria; order Acetobacterales; family Acetobacteraceae; genus CAIQQQ01. The sequence goes on from CAITEF010000145.1 coordinate 19,804, forward strand.
TGCGGGCACATGCCGCTCGGCGTCCAGCTGATCGCCGCCCCCTGGGCCGAGGACAAACTCTTCCGCGTCGCCGCCTTCCTGGAGCAGAGCGGCCTGTGTTCTTCCCCCGTTGCTCCTGGATTTGCCTGACATGGACATCAATCTTCCCGACGTGGTCGCCGAGGTGACGGCAGCGTTTCAGCGCTATGAGGCGGCGTTGATCGCCAATGACGTGGCGGTGTTGGACGAATGCTTCTGGCCGAGCCCGCACACGGTGCGCTACGGCCAGAGCGAGAATCTGCACGGCATCGACGAGATCCGCTCCTTCCGCTCGGCGCGCGCCAATATCGATCTGGTGCGCGAATTGTCGCACACTGTGATCACCACCTTCGGCCGCGACGCCGCCACCGCCAGCACCCTGTTCCGCCGTCGCGGCAGCGGGCGGACGGGACGGCAGATGCAGACTTGGATCCGCACCGACGCCAACTGGCATGTGGTTGCGGCGCATGTGTCGTTCTTGGATTTTGAGTGGCCGGGCTGAGTTAGGGGATTCCTCGGGCTTGTGGCGACCACTCCCGATTTGATATCAGGATATCAGATCGGGAGGATGTTATGGCCCAACTGATCGTTCTCAACCTTGATGAACACGTGAAACTTCGCCTGCAGCAGCCGGCGGCGTTGCATGCGCGCAGTGTGGAGGCGGAGGTGCGGGCGATCTTGGGGGATGCGGTGCGCGACCCTGCAAATCAGTCGACCGGCCTCGGCACCGCTGGACGCGCATCCGCCTGACCGGTTCTGGCTGACGACCATCACTGTGTTCGAGATTCGCGTCGGGCTGGAATTGCTGCCGGAGAGCCGGAAACGGCGGGAGCTGGAGCGGGCGTTTGCTCAGGCATTGACCCTGGATTTTCAGGGGCGGGTGTTGGGGTTTGATGCGCGTGCTGCCGAGGAGGCGGCGATTCTGGCGGCAAAGCGACCGGTTGCGGGGAGTTCGGTGGATATCCGCGACACCCAGATTGCCGGGATTGCGCTGGCGCATCGGGCGATGCTGGCGACGCGGAATGTGCGGCATTTTGAGGGGTTGGCAGTCGAACTGGTGAACCCCTGGGCTGAACCCATAAGACTTCGTCATTGCAAGCGGAGCGCAGCAATCCATCGCTGAGCTGGCTAAATCGCGGTGGATTGCTGCGCTTCGCTTGCAATGACGGTTTTGGATTGGTCAAATTTCAATCCAAATTCATCATGCTCTGAGATCTTACCCCGCCGCCCAACAAAACGTCAGCTCATGCTTGTTGTGATACAGATGCATCACCCGCGCGCCCGGAATCGCGGCGAATGCGTCCGCAGCGTCATGATCCGTCTCGCCCTGGAATTTGATCGTGCAGACGATCCGCTCGGCAGCACCGGCCAATATCCAAGCCTGCACAAGTGCGAGCAGCCGATCCGGGTAGGCGATGATGTCGCTGAACAGCCAATCCACCCGCTCCGGCTCCATCCCGAACGCGCTGCCCTGGCGTAGCGTCACGTTCGGCATCGCCGCCACGTTGGGGGCGAGCGGGGCTTTGTCGATGGCGGTCACGTCAGCACCCACCTGCGCAATCGCCCAGGTCCAGCCGCCCGGCGACGCACCCAAATCAAGACAGGTCTCGCCCGGTTTCGGCCAAGCGCCGATTCGGGTGCAGGCTTCCCATAGTTTGAGATAGGCCCGGCTCGGCGGACCTTCCCGATCTTCCACGAAACGCGGCGCGCCATTGACGAAAGGGCTGGTTTTGGTCGCACTCGCCAGCATCCGCTCGGGGGACAGCAGCGTCCAGGCACCGAGCTTGGCGGTGGGCATCGCTTGCGGGAACACCAGCGGCGCGGCCTTCACCGGGGGCAGATTTTCGGCGATCAGCGCGGACCTGCGGTGGAAATCGACCGGCAGATGCGACCAGTTGCGCTGCATCCCGCGCAAGGCGGCGGCGGCGGATTTGATCGAGGCGACCGGGATGTCCGATGGTTCGGTCCAGACATCGAGGGCCCATTTGCTGTCAAACGGTGGCTCGGGCGACAAGGCGAGCGGGCCGTGCCATTCCAGCACCGTGCGCCCCGCGCGCTCGATTTCCTCCTGCAGCGTGATCTCCAAGCCTTCGGGGGCGAGATAGGCGGCCTGGATGGCACCTTGCGGGATGTCGGCGATGCTCATGCGCGCAATGCCGAGATCAGCAGCAGCAGCCAGCCCAGCATCAGCATCGTCCCACCAATCGGGGCGAGCGGTGCGACGTGAAATGCCGCCAGTGCGGGGATCGCGCCCGCATAGATGGTGCCGCAGAAGGCGATCAGGCCGAGCACAAAGGCGAGACCGGCAAGCTTTGCCGCCACTCCGCCGCGCTCTGACCAGAGGCCGACGAACAGCAGCACCACCGCGTGCAGCCCCTGCATCAACACGGCGCTGTTCACCCCCGCGCGGACATGTTCCTCAGCTCCCGCCAGCGCATGGGCCTGATAGGCTGCCATCGCCACCGTGGTCAGACCGAAGATCGACCCAAAAGCGATCCAAAGCCGCTGCATGCTCTTCTCCCGAACCCGTTGGCATGTGTAGAAATGCACATGCCCCGTGGTGACCTGTTTCCCGATATTGGACCTTACGAGACCGGCCAACTGCCGCTCTCGGCTCACCATGTCATGTACTGGGAGCAGGTGGGCAATCCCAATGGCCCGGCCGTGCTGTTCCTGCATGGCGGCCCAGGGGCTGGTGCCGGGGCGGTGCATCGGCGTTTCTTCGATCCGCATTACTGGCGACTGGTCGTCTATGATCAACGCGGCGCGGGGCGTTCGCGGCCGCTGGGTGGGCTGGACGCGAACACCACGCCCGATCTGGTCGCCGATATCGAGCGGTTGCGGCGTCATCTGGGGATTGAGCGCTGGTTGCTCTTCGGCGGCTCCTGGGGCAGCACGCTGGCCTTGGCCTATGCGCAGGCATTCCGCGACCGCGTGGCGGGTCTGGTGCTGCGCGGCATCTTCCTGGGGCGCAAGCAGGAGGTTGATTGGTTCCTGCACGGCATGGGCACCGTCTTCCCTGAGGCGCACGCGAATTTTGTCGGGTTCCTGCCTGACACCGAACGGCATGACATTCTGGGCAGTTATCTGCGCCGCCTCTGCCATCCCGACCCGATGATCCACATGCCGGCGGCGCGCGCATGGTCCACCTATGAAGGCTCCTGCTCGACGCTGATGCCGAGCCCGGAGACGGTGCAGCATTTCGCGCAGGACCGCACCTCGCTCGGCCTCGCCCGGATCGAGGCGCATTACTTCGCGCACGATCTTTTCCTACCTCCGGGCGGGTTGCTCGCGCATATGGACCGAATCGCGCATGTGCCAGCGGAGATCGTGCAAGGCCGCTACGACATGATCTGCCCACCGATCACGGCGTTCGATCTGGTGGCGAGCTGGCCGATGGCGCGGATGACCATTGTGCCCGATGCTGGACATTCGGCGCTGGAGCCGGGCATCAGGCGGGCCTTGATCGCGGCGGTGGAGCGGTTCAGAGGGACGTTCTAGACCGC
>CAITEF010000146.1 GCA_903891315.1 uncultured Rhodospirillales bacterium
GCTGGTGACGGTCTTGCTGCTGCCACCCTTGCCGCCGGCCTTCGACGAATGCGGGATCGCCTGGAAATTGCCATACCAGAGCAGGTTGATGCCCGAGGCGGCGCGCCCCCAGAGCAGCGGCACAGGCAAGGTGGCGATCGAGGTGTTGATCGCGATGTCGGTGTAGTCCGGCTTGACGTCCGACTTCTTGCCACCCCCGAACAGCCAACTCATCGCTTGCCCCACGGGTTGAAGAAGCGCCGCGCCCGGTTCTCGGAGAGCGGGCCCGGCAAGCCGACGTCGGACTCCACGACCATGCCTTCCGGCTGATAGGCGTGCACCACAAGCGGCCAGGCGGTGACGATGCCACCATGTGCGAAGGCCCGTCCGATCTTCCAGACGACGATGTCACCCGGTGCCGGCGCCTCGACCTCGACGCCGCGCTCGATCAGGAAGCCGAGATAGCGCTCATCGTCCCGATGCAGGTGCCATTGCACCGGATATGGCCGCGGGTCGAAGGCCGGCACGACCCCGGTATCGACATAGACGCGGACCAGCAGCATGCCGCAATCCACCCCGGCACCGAGCACATCCGCCTGATGGTGATAGGGCGTGCCGATCCAGCGCCGGGCTTCCGCCACGACTTCATTCCGCTGCGCTTGTTCGGTCATCAGTTGGTCTCAGTACATCGCCAGTTCGGGGGGCGGCACGAAGGGATAGCCCCGGAAATTGGCCAGGTTGTTGAACCGGCCGGCGCAGGTCGCCGTGGTTTTGTCGCAGCCTTTGTAGACGACGAAGCTGTCACCGACGGCGGGAGGATAGTCGAGCGGGCGTTGCAGAGTGAGGCCAGACGGCGTCGATTGCCGCACCGTCCGCGACACGCCGACATTCGCACCGCCCTGAAAGGTGACGATGCCCTGGCTGTAGCTGTCCTGCGTCGAGCCGGACCACGGAATGATGGTCAGTGTCGGGCTTGCACCCACCGTGCCGGACGCGCTGTTCGCGGCTTTCGACAGGGTGCATTTGGCGTCGTAGACCGTGTTCAGGCAGCCCGGCTGCCAGATCTCCTGCGGCATATCGATAGCGAGCTTGTTCAGCATCGACTTGATGGTCATGCGGCAGGACAGCCGGCCGATATTGTCGACCGTTGCCACCAGCCCGTGGAACATCACCACCAGCGCGCCGCCGATCACTGCCCCGCCCGGGTTGGTCAGCACCGCGCGCGCCCGCTCGATGGTGGCGCCGTCAAAGCGCCCCTCCCGGACCGCCACCGGCCAGGGCAGACCGGCGATGGTCGAGGTCGGCTTGAAGGCGATGTCGATCGACTGCTCGTCGATATCGACACCGCAGGTCTGTTTCAGCTTCAGCCCGTCGATCAGAATGTCGCCGGCAGCGAACACCAGCGCAGGTGCGCCCGATTGCGGGACGACGACGCTGTATTGCGCATTGGTGAAGCGGATGGTCGTGCCGTCGGCTAGGGTGATCGTGAAGCAGTCGGCGAAGGCCAGTTCTCGACTGGACTGCAACGCCGAGATGACGGCGGTTGGCGCGGATTTCACGGCAGCACCGTCGTCAGCTTGAGCTCGTGCAGCGACCAGAGATTGGCCATGAACTCCTCGAAATCCTGGGTGTCTGCGGCGAACCGGCAGATAAGGTAGTAGCGGAACGACGCGGTGATCTGGCTGCCGGAAGCCGGCGCCGTGTTGAAGGTCAGCGTGTTCGGGGCCGAGAAGACGTAGCTCGCCGGGTCCTGCAGAACGCCGGCGACGAAGACGCTCATCAGATCGGCCGGGAACACGTAGCCCACCGGCTCGACCGCTTCGCCGACGGTGCGCACCAGGGTGAATACGGTGGTCGTGCCATCCCCGACGCCAAGCGGTCCCTGCGTCACGGTGTCGTCCGCCACGTTGCGCGTCACCGCGCCGAGATCGAGCAGGAAGGTGTCGTATTGCCCCTGCCGCGCCAGGAAGAAGCCCATCAGGGTTTGGATTTCCTGGTTGGCGTCGCCGCGCAGCACCTCGAAGGTCAGCGTCAGGTCGTAGATCGCGTATTGCTGCCAGGCAGTGCGGATCTCTCGGCCGGAGACGTGGCTGGCGACGCGTGTCTTGAACTTGGGCGCCACATGGACGCTCCAGGCCAGCCCGGGCGGCAGCGGGAATTTCTCGGTGCTCACAGCGGGCGCACTCCCGACGACAACCAGTGATTCGATGGCGATGCAGGCGACGCGCAGCGGGGCGACACCTTTGGCAACAAGCTCGGCCGCAGCGGTGGCAAGCCGGGCCGAGGGCGTGCCCCTGGCCGCGAGTTCCGCCAGCGCCAGATTGACCCGCGCAGGCGCCGTGCCTTTGGCCGCGGCTTCCGTGGCGATGAAATCCAGCCGGGCGGCCACGTCACTGCACCAGTTCGGCGCCGACTTGGAGGGCGTTCACGCTCTGATAGGTCCAGTTGCTGCCGGTGTTCGGATCGACCGTGAAAATGTCGGTGTGTCCGGCATAGGAGGCATTGGTGCTCACGGCAGCGCCGGTGGCGCGTGCGGTGCCGGACTGAATGACGGACTGGACCTGGCGCTGGCCGGAATCGTCCTGGCGGGCCACGAGGATGCTCTGCACCGTCAATATCTGCGGCGCGTTGGCGACCGGCGTCAGGCTGTAGAGATCGATGCTCCCCGCAGCACTGCACGACACGTAGGACGAGTCGTCCATGTAGGGATTGCTTGCCAATTGCCAGTTTGCCGAAGCCGAGCCGGTCGGCGTCCACTGCGTCGACGCGCCGGACCCAATCAGCGTCTGCGCCGGCACCCGCGTGTTGCCGAGGAAGCTGTTCAGCGCCGATCCGGTGTTGTCGCAGATGTAGAAATCGTCGATCACCGCGCCGTTCCAGGGAAAGCTGATTTGATCGACGCCGGTCGAGCCGTTGCAGGACGTGACCGCCGAGACGACCGATAGCACCATCGTCTCATTGACCCGGACGGTCACCGCGCCGTTGCCAGTGCCGATCACCCCATAGACCTCGACAAACTGCCAGACCGCACCGGGGATCACCGCCATCGGTGCCGAGGACACCGCGGCGGAGTTCCACGGCGTGCAGGTGATGGCGCCGGCCGAGCTGATATCCAGCCGAAAGTTCTGGCCTTTGACGGAATCGTTGAACTGCACCTGCACGCCGGACGGGTTGGCGATGGCAAAGCCGCAGTAGAACGTGCCGAGCTTGGCCGGCAGGTTGATTTGCCCGAGCTTGGCGGCCCCACCACCAGCCCGTCCCTGTCCGGGCAGGATGGTGGCGTTGGTGAAGCCGAGGCTCGCCAGCACC